>JAFATG010000174.1 GCA_019244055.1 Acidobacteriaceae bacterium
GCCCGCTATTGCGATCGCGGCCGCAATGGGCCACCACTCCGGGACATTGACTACCGGCAGAGAGGCGGGAATGGTCGCCATAATGATGCCGCGGGCGCCGTAGGTCAGAAGGATCCCGATGATCCAGCCAGCGATGGCGAGCACGCAGGCTTCTCGCACCAGGATGTCCAGGACGGTGAGCGGTTTGGCACCCAGCGCCTTCAGAATACCGATTTCCCGCGTCCGCTCTACAACGGCCGTGTACATCGAGAGAAAGACAACCAGAAAACCGACAATGACGGCGAGCGTTGTCACTACTGCGATGAATGCCTGGAGCTGCGGAATGTTATTGATATTGAATTGCGAGACAAAATCCGCGACTGAGATCGCTTGAAGATCGCCCTTCAACAGCCGATTCAACGATGCGACTTGCTGGTTGGTAAGCGCTGGATTATCGAGCTTGACGAGGATCTCCGAGATGCGCGGCGGTTGTGCATTGCCCGTCAGAACCTGCAACGTAGGGAGCGGCACGATGAAACGCCCCAAGACACCGCCTTCGATGATGCCGCTGAGGTGCCAGTTGTGGTTGAGGAGGTTCACCGTATCGCCGGGATGCAGATCGTGCTGTTTGGCGTAATATTCGTCGACCAACATGTCGTTCGTATCTCGCGGCGGCGCGCCGGCAATGAAATGAATCCCGTTATTCAGCCGTGCAAATTCCGGGAAATTGACTCCGTTCAGCGTGTTGACGATTTCGATGGGCACAGAGAGCACGCCGGCAGCTTGCGTCACGTGCGGCTGCTTCGCGACGAATGCCACGAATTTTTCATTGATCTGCCCCTGCGAGAACGAGAATGTGCCGTGTGTGTCCGGTTTGAGAAAGATATCCGCGCCCGTTCCCTTGGCGCGCTCGGCGGATTGCTGGAGCAAACCGTGGCTCAAGCCGATCAGCGTAAGGATGGACATGACCTGAACACCAACCACAAGAGCGGAAAGCAGCGTGCGAACCCACCGATGTCTCAGGTTTTCGATAACTAATTTGTTGATCATTCTCGGGTGTTGACCTCGCTCAGTCAAAATGGAGCACGGCCATTCGCGCTATGGCTGGGTGGCCAGGAACTCCTTCGCAACCGTCTCTACGGGCTGGTGTTCTGTGTCGACGCGGCGGTTCAGATCGCGCATTGTTTCATTGCTGATTCGGTTTTGGAGCATGGAAAGAGCCCATCCGACTTCGGGGCTCTGCTGAACTAGGGCCTGCCGAACCACAAAGCAGGCGTTGTACGGCGGGAAGGCTTTCTTATCGTCGGCTAACGCCGCAAATCTGGAATCAGATAGCTGTGCGTCCGTGGAATTTCCTGCTGCCATATCCACTCTGTTCTGCCGGAGCGCGGCGTAGAGAAGCCCAAGGTCCATACTCTTCGGCGTGCCATTCCAGTGCAGGTCGTATACTTCGTTCAAACGGTGCAGCCCGTCGGGGCGCGTCAGAAACTCATATCCAACCCCGAGCCGCCAGGGACGAGCGGCGGCGGCGGAGAGAACCGGTTGACTCAGCGCTCTGGCATCCCTGGTTCTAACCACCATCGCGAACGTGTCATTAAAGCCCAGCGGCGGGAGCCAAATCAAGTGAAAGCGTTCCTTATAGGCATCCTTCACCACGATATACGCCTGCGCGGACTCAGCCGGGACGCGCTGCTTCAGAACAACGCTGGCCGCAGTGCCAGTATATTCGGGATACACATCGATGCTCCCTTTGAGAATCGCTTCATGCGTCAGTAGCGTGCCGCCGAGATCAAGCTTTCTCTCCACGGGAACGTGCAGCTTGCGCTCCAACTGCTGCGCGGCGATTTCGCCAAGCACGATCTGCTCGGTAAAGTTCTTCGAACCGACCACGATGGCGCCCCTCTTTGAGCAGGCACACAGCGAGAATGCGAGCCAAAGCAGTATCAGAATACGTTTCATCGTATTTTTATCCGGCGCTCCAACCAGGACATGCCCGCGTCAGCCAGCAGAGCTAGTCCAGCCGCAGGAATAGCGCCGCCAAGAATCTCCATAGTGTTCACGGAGGCGACTCCGCGAAAAATCAGCACACCGAGTCCGCCGCCGCCGATGATGGCTGCAATCACGGCGGTTCCAATGTTGGTCACCAGCGCGATGCGAATACCCGCAATGATGGTAGGAGCCGCAAGCGGCAGCTCCACCATACGCAAGAGCTGTGTGTCTGTCATGCCCATCGCGATGGCAGCTTCCCGCACCGGCCGATCCACTCCTACGATTCCCACGATCGTGTTTCGCAGGATCGGAAGCAACGAATAAAGGACGAGGCAGAAGATCGCTGTGTGCTTCCCGATTCCCCCTATTAGAGGTATGGGCAGAAGAAAACCGAACAGCGCGACACTCGGTATCGTCTGCAGGACGCTGGCGACCGCCACTGACACCCGGCGTACGGCGGGGTGACGCGTACCCGCTATTCCGCAGCCGATTCCGATGATAATCGCGATCCCACAGGAGACTGCGACGAGAACGATGTGCTCACCGGTTAATTCGGCGATATCGTTCAGCAATACTCGGAGGACGGTTGGATCCACGCGCTATGGCCTGACCGCGTCCTGTTGGTTGATTAAGGCCGGCGGCAATGTTTCCAAGAAGGAGCGCGCTACCGGGGTGTCCAAGTGCCGGAATTCATCGGGAGTGACAATTGCCTCCACCTTGCCCGCGTTCAGGACCGCAATGCGCGTGCCGATTAGGAGCGCCTCGAGCAGGTCATGGGTGACAAAGACCGAAGCCAGATTGTATTTTCTGCGCAAGTCGAGGAATTGCTGCTGCATTTCGTGCCTGGTGACCGGGTCAAGCGCCCCGAACGGTTCGTCAAACAGCAACAGCTTCGGATCTGCGGCAAGAGCCCGGGCCACGGCTACTCGTTGCTTTTGACCTCCTGAGAGTTCGTGAGGAGAACGCAAGCCGAGGTTTTCGCTAGACAATCCGACCTGTTCCAGCAATTCTTGTGTACGGCGGCGCTGCTTTTCTGTCGGCCAGGCTTGCAGCCGGGGAACGAGAGAAACGTTTTCCTCCACTGTCCAGTGCGGCAAGAGACCAAAATCCTGAATCACGTATCCGATACTTCGCCGCAATTGAATCGGATCCATTCGACTGATGTCCTGCCCATCCAACCAGATGCTTCCCCCAGTCGATTGGAGCATGCGGTTGATCAGGCGCAAAGCAGTTGTCTTCCCTGAACCGCTCCGGCCCAACAGAACCAGAGTCTCGCCTCGTTCGACGCCGAACGTCACGCCGTCCAGAATGCGGCGGCCTTCGCGAACAAACTCAACGCTTCGAAACGAAAGATAAGACAAGAGTTGTCCCTGATCCATTATGCGCGTGAGATAATGGACACAGTTGTTGAAGGCGTCTTGTGCGCCGGTTGTGTTGCTTTCTATCTCTTTTTCTAGCCAGCAAGCCGATAACAATACCGAGACTATCCGTCCGGTAGGATCTGTTATTGTTCCGCTATCTCGCGCACTCTATCGGAGGGTTGCCGTTCTTCATGCCATACCAGATTCAGCCACTTAAGGAGTTCTTAGTCCGTCCGGCTCTGCCGTCCGCGCTCAGCCGGATTTCGGAGTTGGCGTACAATCTCCTCTGGAGTTGGGACCACAGCATTCGTTCCATATTCCGGCGATTAGACCCGGCGCTTTGGAAAGAATGCAACCACAATCCTATTCAGTTGCTAGGTCGAATTCCGCAGGAGAAGCTGGATCGCGCCGCTTCCGATCCGCGATTTCTTGTGTTTTATCGCCGCGCCTGCGAACGGCATGACGGCTACATGCATTCGATGCCGCCGACCGAAACGACACCGCGCATCGCGTACTTCTCCATGGAGTACGGTCTGCTCGACTGCATGCAGATCTACTCCGGCGGCTTGGGGATTCTATCAGGCGATCACCTCAAGGCAGCCAGTGACAGCGACTTTGCCTTGACTGGTGTTGGATTGCTCTATCAACGTGGTTATCTTCAGCAATCGCTCAACCCGGATGGCTGGCAGCAGGAACGAACGCCGCTGAACGACTTCTATACTCTTCCGGTTCGGCCATGCATGGACGAAGCGAATGAGGAAGTTCTCGTCAGTGTGAGTCTGCCGACTGGTGAAGTCTTCATTAAGGTCTGGTATATCGATGTTGGCCGAGTGAAGCTTTATTTGCTTGATACCAACATCCCTCAAAACAGATCCGTGGAGCATCGCGAGATCACTGACCAGTTATACGGCGGAGACATTCACAAACGAATCCGGCAGGAGATCGTTCTCGGAATCGGAGGACTGCGGGCCTTACGAAAGCTGGGCATTAAGCCGACTGTGCATCACATGAACGAGGGGCACTCGGCGTTCCTCGCGATTGAGCGCGTGCGGATTCTCATGCAGGAAAACGGGCTGACCTTTGAGCAAGCGGTGGAAGCCACACGGCTCAGCAACGTCTTCACGACCCACACGTCGGTGCCGGCCGGAATCGATCTGTTCGATTCCAGCATGATTTATGACTACTTCCATGTTTACTGCCAGCAAGCCGCAATACCGTTCGAGAAACTACTGGTTCTTGGCCGCAAGAATCTGAACGATCCGACAGAACGCTTTTCAATGGCGGTGCTTGCGCTCAAGACATCGGCCTTTCGGAATGCGGTCAGCGCGCTCCACCGTTCCGTTTCGCAGGCCATGTTCCAGGATCTTTGGCCCAAGCTGCCCATTGATGAGATTCCGATCACATCCGTGACCAATGGCGTGCATGCGCCGACCTGGATCAACGGCGACGTGGCCGGTCTGTACGATCAATATTTACAGCCCGACTGGCGCGACCGCTTGGAAGATACCAAGATGTGGGAGCTTATTCACGAGATTCCCAGCCAGGAGCTTTGGGAAATCCACCGTAAGCGCAAGCGCCGTATGGTGGCCTTTGTCCGCGAGCGGGCAGTTAACGCAGCGATACAAAGAAAGGCTTCGGCGGCCGAAGTGCGCCGGCTGCAGGAAGTTCTCGATCCGGATGTCTTCACCATCGGCTTTGCTCGCCGGTTTGCGACCTATAAGCGCGCTACCCTCCTGTTCCGCGATGTCGCACGGCTGAAGAGACTGCTTAACAATCCAAATATGCCGGTTCAAATTGTGATCGCCGGCAAGGCCCACCCGAAGGATCATCCAGGGAAGACACTGATCCGCGAAATTGTCACCCTCTCTCGCGACCCGGAGATCTCTAAGCGGTTAATTTTTGTCGAGGACTACGGCATTCAGGTGGCCCGTGAGATGGTGCAAGGGGTAGATCTGTGGCTCAACAATCCCCGGCGCGGGGAGGAAGCTTGCGGAACCAGCGGGATGAAAGCCTCGATGAACGGCGTTCTGAATCTCAGCGTCCTCGATGGCTGGTTTGACGAGGCGTATGAGATATCCGGAGGTTGGGCGATCGGAGACCGGGTTGAATACTCGGAGGATCAAGACGACATTCACGCCAGCGCGATTTACTCAACGCTCGAAAACGAAATCGTCCCGCTCTTTTATCACAATCAGGACTCCGAGCAGGAGGCCCCGGTCGAATGGTTGCGCCGGATGAAAAGCTGCATGGCTAACACTACCCCCCGGTTCAGTTGCGGCCGCATGGTACTTGAATACATGTCGCGTCTTTACCAGCCCGCGCACACCCTCTGGTTGGATATTTCCAGCGAGAACTTCCAGAAGGCGCGCGAGAGGACTATCTGGGATGCCCGCATGAACCAAAATTGGGAACGGATTCGATTCGTGGACTTTGGCGACGGTCCTGCGGATCAGGTGATGAGCGGCTCGGCTGTCCCGCTCCGCGCGACCGTCGATTTAGCCGGCCTACAACCGTCGGAGGTCCGGGTGGAAGCGGTGATCGGTCAAATCGGAGTGAATGGTGAGTTACGGGATACGTACACACTGCCGCTGGCGCCGGTGGAGGAGAAGGGCACGGCGGTGACATTTGAGACTGAGTTTACCGTCCAGCAAACGGGGCGGCTCGGGTATTCCGTCCGGATTAGTCCGAACCATTTCGATAACCCCCTTACACGGCCCTGTAATACTCTCCTGAAGTGGGTTTCGGACTGAGGGACGCAATGGACTAGCGTCCACAGTGCAATTGCTGGTAGCCGTAACGGACAATTTCGTGGTATATAGAAGCTAGGTACAGGCGGGTCCCGCTGTTCATCCCCGTCCGGTTTCTAAGAATCCGCCCGTTCCACACACGATTCCAGCGCCGATAAAGATACATTTCAACTCTGGAACTCAGTAGATGTACATCCAGCTTGCGAATGCACACGAGAACAGCCGTTGTGCATTGACGCCTGTCTGGATATTTCAAGGAGCCGGTCCACTTTTATGGACGGAGATCGCAAATACAGGCAGCACGGATACCAGGATTCAGACCGCGGGTCTGCTTCGTACCGCTCGGAACGTCCGAAGCAGCAAGGCCCAAAACCTCCCATCGACGTAACAGGGCCTAAGCTTCCCCGCCTCGTTCAGAACGTTGTCGCTGCGCGATGTTTCAATTGCACGGCGACACTCGCCCCGGACACTGATTTTAGGGGAACGTGTCCGAAGTGCGGTGCCGCTTTACACTGTTGCAAACAATGTGTGAATTTCGATTCTTCCACCCGTTTCCAGTGCCTCAAGCCGATTCCTGCGCGCATCGCGGTTAAGGATCAGGCCAACACGTGCGAGCTCTTCTCACCGCGTGTTACGGTAGCGCGTGACGTATTGCCATCGGCGACTGTTGCGAAACCGGGAGAGGACGGTGTTTTGCCGGCGCCTCGTAACGCCAATGACGCCCGCGCCGCATTTGATAGCTTGTTCAAAAAGTGATGGTGAGCGCTCGCGCTAGGTCGCTGAGAGCGGCGAAGGGCTACTCGCGCTAGTGGCCGCCCCGAGAATAAAGAAGAGAAAAACCAGCGCCACGACATCGCCCGTTCCGCGGCAGGGCGCGGTTCCGTGTCTGATCATTATTGCCCTGGTTTTGCTGATCGTGGGCGTGCTTCTATATTTCTCACTGCGCAGCGCGGGGTGACGGCTACATTTTCTGACTGCTACGGCGGTTATCATGGCAGCGATGAGGACCGACGGAAGACGGATGGACCAGCTTCGCCCGACCCAGATCGCGCCCGACTACCTGGTGACAGCCGAAGGCTCCGTACTGATTCAGGCCGGCAACACGCGGGTGCTGTGCGCAGCCACAATCGAGGACACGGTTCCACCGTTTCTGCGCAACACGGGCAAGGGCTGGGTGACTGCGGAATATGCGATGCTACCGCGCGCCACGGTGACTCGCACTGCGCGCGAGGTCAGCAAGGGTCGTCTTTCCGGACGCACGCATGAGATTCAGCGCCTCATCGGTCGTTCCCTTCGAGCAGTCGTCGATCTCACCGCGCTGGGTGAGCGGAGCGTCATTGTCGACTGCGACGTTCTACAGGCGGATGGAGGCACGCGGACAGCCGCAATTACCGGAGCCTACGTTGCCCTGGCGATAGCGTTAGGAACGCTGGTGGAATACAAGCTTATCGGCAAGAACCCGGTAACGGATTCGGTAGCGGCCACGAGTGTGGGAGTCGTGGGCGGAACACCGATGTTGGACCTCGCCTATGAAGAGGATTCGCGGGCCGACGTAGACATGAATGTTGTCATGACGGGATCCGGCAAATTTGTAGAGCTGCAGGCGACTGCGGAGCACACGCCCTTCGAGGATAGGCAGCTAGAAACGCTTTTAACCCTGGCACGGGCGGGTATTTCGGAATTGCGCAGCATCCAGTATCAAGCGCTGGCCGATCGCCGCAAGAGCTGATTCATTTGATCCGGGCATAAGAGTCAGCGAACCTTGCTGAAGTGCTGTGGAGTCAACTGATCTCTCCCTTCCTCGATCACATAGAAGCAGCCCCCTTTGATATCGTGAAACGTCTGCCGTAAACCGCTCGGCCAGCCGACCTCAACGCTTTCTGCCTTCGTGGCTTCGCCCATCCCGAAATGTAGCCGCAGATCGCTTTGAGACAAATAACTTCCGCCGCCTGCTACCTCGCGAACCTGAGTTGATCCGCCCGCTTTTAAAGTTACACGCGTCCCCATCGCGTCGCGATTGCTCTTCACACCAACTAACCGAAATGTCACAAAGTGTCTGCCGCTGGCCCCGGAATTGTGAAGCAACAAAGGAGGATCGTTGTTGTTGGCCACAACCACATCCACGTTGCCGTCATTATCGAAGTCGGCGAATGCCACTCCACGTCCGGCATAGGGAATCGCGAACCCGTCGCCTGAAGTCTTCGTCACCTCGACAAATTTGCCGTTTCCCTGATTGTGGAACAGAGAGTTGATTTGCTTGTAATGGACGTCCGGGGTTGTTTTCTCAACCTCCTCATAAACGTGTCCGTTGGCAATAAAGAGATCGAGCAATCCGTCATTGTCGTAGTCGAGGAATCCGCCTCCGAAGCTCAAGACATTTTTCGTGGGCTCGCGGATCCCTGCGGCCTCACTAACCTCTTGAAAAAATCCATGACCATCGTTGTGCCAGAGATGGTCGGATGCCAGTTGGAAATCGGAGATGTAGAGATCAAGCTGCCCATCATTGTCGTAATCGCCGAGTGACATGCACATGGCGGCCATAGTCGTACCGTCCGAAGTCAAAGCCATTCCGCTGGAGAGGCCCGATTCCGTGAAGGTTCCGTCGTGATTGTTGCGATAGAGATATGCCTCGAGTCCGTCGTTCGCCACGAATAGGTCCGGCCAGCCATCGTTGTCGTAATCGACAGCCTGCACTGACAGATTCAAGCCCTTTGGCTGATAGATCTTCGCCTTCTTTGTGACATTTGTGAACGTGCCGTCTCCATTGTTGTGATAAAGAACGTCAGGCGTACCGCCATACACGGCGGGCAAGCAACTGGTGAGAACATTCAGCCCAATCTTGCAATTACGCTGGCTCGTTGAAGTGAAATTCGCATACCCACCCACATACAGATCGAGCTTGCCGTCACGATCGTAATCGAAGAATGTCGCCCCGGAGTGAAAAACAGTCCCAAAGTCCATGCCATCTACGTGTGCTTTTTCCGTGACGTCGGTGAAAGTGCCGTTTCCGTTATTGTGATACAGGATATTCTTCCCGTATTGGGTAACGTATAAGTCCGGGTACCCATCATTGTCGTAGTCACCCCAAACGCAGCCGAGGCCGTAGGCAGTGCCCGGCACTCCTGCTTTATCCGTTACGTCAGTGAAGGTGCCGTCTCCGTTGTTCCGGTATAAGGCATTCCGCAGCTCGATGCCGCGGTGGTAAAGATCGCGACCATTGACAAAGTAAATATCCTGGAAGCCGTCGCCGTCGAAGTCCCCCACGCAGACACCGGGACCAGCTTCTTCGAGAATCGTTGAAATTCCGTTGCTCGCCTTGGAGTGGACCCAGTCAATGCCCGCTAT
>JAFATG010000242.1 GCA_019244055.1 Acidobacteriaceae bacterium
CAAATATATACGATTGTCGCGTCGGTTGGCAAGCAAATGCGTACCGGTACGGCTATATAGTACGGCTGGGTGCAGGGACGGGGCTGGATAAACGGGTATCCTCGATTGATATACGAATGCGTATGGCAGCTCTCGGCGTAATCGCCTAATGCATCAGCTCGCCGGGCTGCCACGGAGTTTCGGGTGGCAAAACCAAGTCGTCCCGAATCGTCGGGACGTGGTTGGTGAAAGCGCCCGAGGCGCCGCTTCCGTTCATATGTTCATCTTTAACTCGGACGGAACCATGCAGCAAGCTAATCCGGACGCGGGAGATCCGAACACCAGCGACAGTAACGGCATGGGCGTGTGGACACCGGATCGCGACAGGGTTAGAGGGAGGTTCGTCGAGGTCACGGCTAACCGCACCACACACCAGTTCGTCAGTCGGGGTGAGATTTCTTTTTTGATCAAGGTAAACGGCGATGCGTTCAGCGGTGTCGCGAGTGCAATCTTCTATGATGCTGAGGGACGACGACTGAGAGGGCCCTTGGCGGCAACGCTAGAGGGTCAACGCGTTGTGCCGTAGCGGTCCTTGGCTAGATCTGACCAGAGAAAAGAAAAATGCAAACTGCGCTCCTGCTTGCCCTGATCCCGTTCGCGTTGGTGGCTACCTCATGCATCACTTCTTCGAGCGGTGACAGACGTGCGGCGGATGCGTCGGCTATCCAGGCTCTGGACGAGCAATGGTCCGCCACGGCCGCAAGAAATGATCTTAATGGGACCATCGCGTTTTATGCCGATGACGCAGTGCTGCTTGCTCCCAACACGCCAATCGCCACAGACAGAAACTCGATCCGGGAATCCTGGGCGGCCCTGCTCCGCGACGCTGCCGTTTCCTGGAAGGTCTCCAAAATCGAAGTCGCGAAATCCGGCGAACTCGGGTATCTTTATGGAACCTATCGCTTTCAATCCGGGGCGCAAAGGGTGGACCGCCGGTCCGTGATACCGGCAAACTCGTCGAGATCTGGAGAAAGCAGGCGGACGGAAAGTGGAAGTGCATCGTCGATACCTACAACTCCGACCTGCCAGCCATTTCAGTACCCGAAGCGAAGAAGTAACTCGAAGGATTGTCCGAAGGGCGGATTAGTCCCGAAACTTGATCTCTCCGACGAGCAAGTCATTCCGTATTCCAGGGACGCTTCGATCATGCTATCTTTGACTCAATTCTGTTGTAAAACCGGCGGAGGTTTCGTGCGCCGTCTCTCTCTTGTATCGGTCTGCGCATTTCGGCGCTTGCACCATAACCTCTGAGGCGCAACAACGAAACGGCTCTGGCCTACCGCACGGCGTTTTCACGTTGAACTGAACGGCTGCGGTTTGTAGCACGCACTCTCACGTCCGTACCAACATAGCTGCGATTAGCGTTCCGGGTGTATTGTCCTGAGCGTGCCAGCTTTGACAAGTGCCGCTTACGAACCTATAATTGGCCGTACGCAGGGCCTTGGTACAAGACACGAGTTTTCGAAGTAAACGCAACTGGAGGTTTCCTATGAAAAGCACTTGGGTGTGTTTGTTGATAGGCACGCTCTCGCTGTCGACTGCCGCATGGTCGCAAAACAGCACTGCCAGTACGGAGAAAGCCGTAGCTGCTCTAGAAGAACAATGGCTTCAGTCGCAAAAGACAAACAATCCTGATTTGACGGCTCCGCTGCTGGCCGAAGAGTTCATGGACACATCGAGCGACGGCAAAGTTATGGGGAAAGCCGAGTTTTTAACAACACAGAAGTCGATCAAATGGAGCAGTGCTGAAAACATTGACGTGAAAATTACCGTCTTTGGCAACACGGCCATAGCGACCGGCACAGAGAAGTGGAACGGGACCGATGCGTCGGGTCGGGCTCTCGACGAGAATGAGCGCTGGACGGATACGTGGGTGAAGATGCCGAGTGGGAAATGGCAGTGTGTTGCGAGTCATCAGTCCCGAATAAAAACGTAGACAATACGCCCGCGTGACGCGGCTTTAGAACAGGGATAGAGTTGCCGTGAGCGGCCACAGTTTTTCCGGCTGTTCGCTGCATTCTGGCTTCGCGTACGAACCGCGTACAGACGGCCTAATTTCGTGTCGATTCGTGAGATCCAGACGGATTT
>JAFATG010000251.1 GCA_019244055.1 Acidobacteriaceae bacterium
TGAACGCTAATATTATCGCTGCCGTCCCGTTGATTGGCGAGCGCAATGAGCTGAGCGGCGATTTCTTCCAGAGGAGATTTGGCGGCGGTCAGGCTCACGATGTCATCCGGCTCGACCGAATGATGCAGTCCATCCGAGCAGAGCAGCAGCGAGTCGCCTGGGAAGATCTGATGCTCGCTGGTTTCGACGGTGAGAAACATTTCGTTCCCCAACGCGCGGCTTAGCAGGTGCGAGGTTTGAGCGCTTGCGGCCTCTCGCGAGGTGATCAATCCGAGCCGCAACTGCTCGCTGGAAACGGTGTGGTCACGGGTAAGTGGGACGGCATAGCCTTGTCGGATCAGGTAGCAGCGGGAATCACCGGCATGGGCCACTGTCACGCGATCAAAGCGCAACGCAGAGGCAACAATGGTGGTCGCCATTGCGGCTCGGCCCGGAGTGGAGGTTAATCCCGCCTCGAAGACCTGCGCATTGGCGGCTTGTATGAGGCGGGATAGAAGACTGGTTAAGGGTTCGCTTCCATTGGCTTTTCGGAACCCGGCCAGCAGCGTTTCCACTGCCAGCCGCGAGGCGACTTCTCCACGATCTTGACCACCGACGCCGTCTGCTAACGCGAAGAGCCAACCGTGGCTGCGGGCCTCCTCCACCGAACCGGGCGGGGCGTGACCAAGGTAGTCCTCATTGTGGTCTCGAACCGAACCCGGGTGCGATATCTGCGCGAATTCGATTTCCAACATCTGCAGTTAATAAAACACTCATGTGGCCGACGTAGGCCAAAAAAAAAGAAAAACGGGAGAATGGCGAAGCGGGTATCCCATTCTCCCTCAGGGAGTTATTTTCTATAGAGCCGCCGTCCGCACGTTCTGCGTGACGAGCGTCGTCCGCCCCGTTGCTTTGCTGGTACGGACGAAGTAAATTGCGCCGTACAAGCCCCATACGCCCGCGATACCGAGAGCGAGCAGCGGTTCCAATTTAGTTCCGTATCCCATGAAAGGTCCTATCAGATAAAAGGCCATGCAGGCAAGATTCGCTGCCAGCCCGAACACGGGAATCAGGAAATGACGGCCGACGCTGAACCTTGGATGCTTATGATACGCCACAATGCAAATGACGCAGCTCAGCATATATAACAGGAACGTTCCAAAGTTCGAGGCCAGCGTAACGAGAATCATGGTGTTGGGAAGAGCGGCCAGCTTATCGTGCGAGAGATAGCCGAAACTCGACCAGAAGCCATGGGGCAAGGCTTGAATCGTGGCGTCCGTCGGAGCAGCGGCATCGCCAAACGCGAAGGATACGCCGATGACTCCGAGAACCGCAGAGATCGCTGCCAGCGTCCAAATCGCACGATGAGGTGTCAGATTCGCGTTGTGGAGCGCGCCAAAGTGATCCGGAAGTTCCTGGTCTTTGCCCATGGCATAGGTCACGCGCGCTCCCGTGTTCATACAAGAGAGAGTTGTGCCGATGATGGCCAGAAACACGGTGAACGCCTCAATAAACATGAACGTGCGGCCGTGTCCAGCGCCGAACAGCGCGTCGCCAACGACGATCATCATGTCGCCGATGGGCGCCGCCGAGCCTGAGGCACTCTGCATCGAATAGCCGCTGTTCAGAAAATAGTTCGCGGCGAAATACTCCACCAGGTAGCAGAACGCTCCCTGAATCAGCAGCGAGGAAATGACGGCGATTGGCACGTCGCGTTTCGGGTTCTTCGCTTCACCCCCCATTGCCGTGACTGATTCAAAGCCAACCAGAATCAGAATGGCGACAGTCGCCTGGACGAATATCCACCCTAAGTTGTGGACGCCTACAACCGATCCGGCAGTTGGATGACTGAGGAACACGCCTTTGTCGTCCTTTGCTGGATAGCTGATGTGATACGGGACCGGCTTGCCGGCAGCGTCTAGTTTTGGCTTGGGTACGCCGTTCGCGTCGCGAACGATGGTTTCGGTGGTCTGCCCGTTGGCAGTCGTCTTGGTGGTCGCGAACTCGTACGTATACGCCTCACCCGAGGTGGAATCAAACTGAAACGCCACGCTTCCCGGCGGGTGATTCATGCGGTACCCAAGGGCCAGCACCGAAAACACGAGCAGCGCCGATATTTGAATTACATTGATAGCGATGTTGACGGATGTGGACCCGTTTACGCCGCGCTGCGCAATATAAGCGACAACGAACGAGAACACAACCGCGATCAGCGCCATGAACGCAGGACCCGGATTGGAAGCGCTCATGAAATTCGGCCAGATGGTGCCGACCAGGTAACCGCACAGTACGCCCATTACGGCCACCATCACGCCCGGGTAGATCCAGTAGTAAAGGTGTGAACCCCATCCGACGATGAACTTTGAAAGCCGGGCGAGGCGCCACATTTTCGCGTGATTCAAGAACGATTGCTCGGCAAAATAGTACGAACTTCCCGTTCCGGGATACAGCTTCGCCATCTCCGAGTAACACACGGCTGTCGCAAGGCACAGAACGAGTGCCAGGACAATACCGAGCCACATGGCAGGAGCCGTGATGCCGGTGTTAGCCTGCAGCGCAAACGTCAACCATAGAAACGCTCCTGGCGCAATCAGCGCCATCGCGTTCATCGTCAAACCGGTAAGGCCCAGAGTGGCCTTCATTTCTACCGAGTTAGTTTCAGCCATTCCTACGTCTCCTCTTCTTCAAATCCTGAAAGCCTTCCCGAGCTAATGCTTCACGGGGAAGAACGCAATCAACCCGACCGTTGCCGTGGTCTGGGTCTGCGACACACCGTTCTGCAATCCGTGATCGAAATAGGGAACATTTGATCCGTCATGCCGGAACTCAAGCCGAGCCAATAGCCCGTCCAGCATCTTGTACTCGCCGGTGATAGTGATTTCGTGCAGCTTCTGCTTGACCCCAGTTGTGAACCCGGTCGCATCATCGTAGTACTCAAATCGAGGGCTGAGGGCGATGCGCTTAGTCACTTGGTAATGCGCTGCAGCGGCGATTCCTTCCCAATGATTCAGGCCGGAAAGGATCGCGTGCTGCTGGCCGTAGTCAAAATTCACATAAGCGTTGAACTTGTCGGTCGGAGTAAGAAGTAACGTCGTGTCATACAGGTTGCGGTTTCCCGTTGTGGTGGCCGTCCATTGCGGACCAACGTAATAGTTATTGCTCCAGGTGAACTTCTTTCGCGTGATGGCGCCAGTCAGGCCGACCGTCTGCATATTGTTGCCATGCTGGTCAACAATTTCGTTCCAGCCATCGACAACTTGCACGCCAACGGTGATGCTGCTGTTGATCGGCATGGATGTCCGAATGCCGAAGTGGTAATACGGAACGGCCAGCGCGAACAGGAGCGATCGCGAATAGTTCCAGTTGTCCCGGCTCTCGATCACTTCGGCGCCCGCCGACGTGACGAAATCGCCGAAATCAGCCTCAAACCCTCTCCATCCTTTCGGCTTGAGGCTCACGTACGCTTGCTCAATGAAGCGGAATGCTTCCGGATCAGGTGTGGCCGAATGCATGATCTCCATGGCGCGGCCGAGACCAACGTCAACTCGAAATCCGACCGGATCCGGGTCACGGCTGACGGTCAGTTTGAGGAGATTCAGGTCTACCTGGTCAGTGAGGTCGTTGAAATTATAGAGATTGTTGTAGCCCGCAGCGGGGTGATTGTCATTAAAGCTGTAATACCCATCAAACATCCCGCTAAAATCGATTCCGCCCAAGCGGACGGATGACGTTGAGAACGCATTCGCCGGCGGAGGCGGAGCGGGTGTCGCTGCAGCAGCGCTCTGGGGCGCCGGCGCGGGTGCTGAAGTGGTCTGGGTACCATCCGGGGGTGTCGAAGCCTGTCCGCTACTGGATGTAGTTTGACTCCATCCATTACTCAGGACCAGGAAGAAAATGAGCGCTGTTGGTGCCGATACTCGCATGTTCCCTCTCGAAAAAATTCTTGATTCGACACGCAACGGAGTGCCGGGTTACCGACGAGGTATGGTTGGACTGTTGTTTTTACCGACGGGGTAAATGGACTTGCTTTTGTTTTACTGATGGTAAGCCGAAACGAGCGGAAGTCCTAATCAAAAATTTCAATAGCGCTTATTGCAGCCGCTGAATGCGTCCAAGTACTGCCAGTTCTAAGCGTTTATGAGGTTCGCAGTAAACAGCCCATCGCCTGCGCCGCCCGAATCATCTCTTCCTCGCGGGTCAGGCAGTCCGGACAAATTCGCAGTAGTCCGCCGCGAGCGTCCGCCTGAACGCCGCGCTCAGCCAGCTCTCTGCAGATAGACCCAGCTTCCGGATGAGGAACCGTCAGAAATGCACCGTGACCGCTATCGCCGCCGCTTGCGGTCACGCCCTGATCGGCCAGATGTTGCTTCAGTCGCCCGAGTCGATCAAGGCCATACGTCCGAAAACGTTCGACTCCAATCCCCAAAGCGAATCTCTGCCCGGCTCGCGCTTGGTAATACGTAAGCACGGGCGGCGTCGATTCGAGAAAAGCATCGCCTCCCGCAGCCCACGAATTGATATCCGGCCGCTCGAAGCCGAATGGATCGCCTTTCGCAAACCAGCCGACATCTAATGGTTCGAGTCCGCTGGAAAGTACTTGCGGCGCGATGTATAAGTACCCGGCTCCGGGGCCGCCGCGCAAATATTTATACGATCCGCCGATTAGAAAATCCGCGCTCATGCTCGCGGCATCCACCGGAAAGACGCCGACTGAGTGATACGCATCCACCAGCAGACGCGCGCCATTCGCATGGCAAGCGTTGGCAAGCTCGGGCAATCCACGCATGACTTGACCGGTCACGAACATCACGTGCGAAACCACGACCAGGTCTGCGCCGGCAAAGGCAGCGCTCGAGAGATGTTCCAGATCAAAATAGCTGTTTTCATTGGCTTCGATCCAGCGCAGTTGTATGCGTTCGCGGGCAGCGTACTGCTTGAGAATGATATCGACGGAATCGAATTCGCCTCGAGTGGCAATAACGCGCGGTCGTCCCGGTAACGCATTCAACACAGTACGGAGTCCCTGACCGGCGGACGTTTTGGGCACAACGCAGTCTGGTCGCGGCGCATTGATCAGCCGAGCCAGCCGCCCACGAAAGGCTTCCCGCTCCACGAGCCAGTCGTCCCAGGCATCGCCCAGTCTGGTTTCCCAAAGTCTTAC
>JAFATG010000362.1 GCA_019244055.1 Acidobacteriaceae bacterium
ATTACAAAGCCGGCGAGACATTCAAGCAGCCGGAGCTGGCCGCGTCACTCGAGCGAATCGCGCGAAGCGGTTCCAAAGAGTTCTACGACGGTGAGACCGCCCAGCGGCTCGCAGACGCGATGGCGGCTCATGGCGGCCTGATCACTCTAGATGATCTGAGGAAGTATAAAACAATCGAACGCACTCCGCTCACCGGAGAATACAAAGGCTACGGGATCATTACCGCTCCTCCACCGAGCGCAGGCGGTATTGGCCTGCTACAGATCATGGGCGTCCTGGACGGCACCCACTACGATACGGACGGTCCGGATTCGACGAAAGCCGTACATTACGAAGCCGAAGCGATGCGCCGCTTCTACGCTGACCGCAGCGAATATCTGGGCGATTCCGATTTTTATAACGTCCCCGTTCGCGCTCTGCTGAAGCCGGATTATTTGACGAAGCGGAGAAGCACTATCGATCCGGCTCACGCTACTCCAAGCGATTTTGTCGAGCCGGGTCTGCCTAAAACCACGGAAGCGCGCGCGGCCTGGCGCGAAAATTCGGAGACCACGCACTACAACGTTGTTGACGCACAAGGAAACGCTGTGGCGGTCACTTATACGCTGAATAACTCGTATGGAAATGGCATTACAGTTCCGGGGCTCGGCTTCCTGTTAAACGACGAGATGGATGATTTTGTGGCGAAACCCGGCGAGCCAAATATGTTTGGGATGGTGGGCGGAGATGCAAACGCGATCGAGCCAGGGAAGCGCGCGCTTTCGTCCATGACTCCGACGATCATCACAAAAAACGGGAAGCTGTTCATGGCTGCAGGAGCTCCCGGCGGTTCGCGCATCACGACCGGCGTCACGGAAGTAATTCTGGACGTAATTGATTTTCATTTGAACCCGCAGGATGCAGTCGATCTGCCCCGTTTTCACATGCAGTGGAGACCTGATGTTCTCTACTTACAGACGGGGTTTTCGCCGGCAACCGGAGAAGCCCTGAGAAGAATGGGCTACGATGTTAAACCGACTGAAAGTGTCGCCAGAGTAGAAGCTATCGTCGTGAATAACGGCGTTCTTGAAGGCGGCACGGAGTCTCACCTTCACGGCAAGGTGGCGGGTTACTGATTCCGCCGGCGCCGGCTCGGGCTGGCAGGAACGGGGTTTCCTTGATGGACCAAATCCTATCGACACACGTCTTTGTGAGGCATCGTTTGACGACGGTGTGGCTGGAGCGAGTCTGGGAGGCAGGGTTTCCCAGCGTAGAGATTTTCTGCGCCCGCCAACATATCGATTACCGCAACAAGGCCCAGATTGCGGAGCTTGGACATTGGTTCCGCGATGCCGAGTTGAAAATGCACTCGCTGCATTCGCCGATGTACACAGATGATGTTTGGGGCCGCTCGGGTCCGCACGCCGTGATCGATATCACTGAACCAGTCAAAGCGCACCGGATGGCGCTCGTCGATGAGGTCAAGCGCGCGCTGGAAATCGCGGAAGTCGTCCCGTTTCGCTACCTTGTCCAGCACGTTGGGGTGGCCGAACAGGAAATGGATGACAGGCGCTGGGAATCGGCCTTCTCGTCGCTCGAAGAAATCAAAGTGTTCGCGGGACAGCGGGGAGTGGAAGTTCTCCTCGAAAACATTCCCAATGGCTTCTCGACAGCCGAGCGTCTGAACGATCTGCTGGCCCAGACCCATTTGGACCTGCACTACTGTTTTGACGTCGGGCATGCTCACATGACCAAGAGCATTGAGCGTGAGTTCGATCTGATGAAAGAGCGGATCCGCTCAACCCATATCCACGACAATAATGGCGAAGAGGATCAGCATGTATTTCCAGGCAAGGGGACCATCGACTGGCGGCGGACGATGCGATTGCTTGCGTCCCGTTCCAACCAATATCCATTGATGCTCGAGCTCAAAGAGGAGACCGACATGGAGCACCCGGTCACTGAATCGCGTCGCTCCATGGATTTCTTGGCCGGCCTTTGCAAGAACAATTATGAGCAGTGATTCATTGGCTTCTGAAACGACCGCTCCAACGCTTCCAGCGGGCAACGAAGCGCCTGCGAAAATTATCCCGATCAGTGATGCGCACCGCCATGTCGGCGAGCGCGTAGAATTTCAGGGCTGGCTTTACAATCTGCGCAAATCCGGCAAGATTGTTTTCCCAATCATCCGCGACGGCAGCGGGATGATGCAATGCGTCGCCGTGAAGAGCAACTTACCCGAGGACGTCTTCGAGATGTTAAAGGGTTTGACTCAGGAGAGCTCGTTTACGGTAACGGGAACGATTCGCGCAGAGTCGCGGGCGCACGGCGGCTACGAACTGGACGTGACAGACGCCAAGCTCATTCAGCGGGTCAGCGAGGAATCGCCGTACCCGATTACGCCCAAAGAGCACGGAGTCGATTTCCTGATGGATCACCGGCACCTTTGGTTGCGCAGCCGGAGGCAGCATGCAGCTATTCGAGTGCGTCACCAGGTGATTAAATCGATCCGCGATTACCTCGATTCGAACGGCTTCACTCTGGTCGATACTCCCATCTTTACTCCCGCAGCATGCGAGGGAACGACCACGCTCTTCGAGGTAGATTACTTCGGAGATGAAAAGGTTTACCTGACGCAATCCGGCCAGTTATACAACGAAGCGAATGCCATGGCATTCGGTAAGGTTTATTGCTTCGGCCCGACGTTTCGCGCCGAAAAATCCAAGACGCGCCGGCATTTGACGGAGTTCTGGATGGTCGAGCCGGAAATGGCGTATGCGGATCTGGAAGAGGTGAAGCGGGTGGCCGAAGCTCTGGTGGTGTACATTGTCGGCCGCGTGCTCGAACAACACGAGGAAGATCTCAAGGTTTTGGAGCGAGACCCCTCGAAGCTCGAAAATATCAAGGCGCCGTTTCCGCGCATGAGCTACGACGACGCCGTCAAGATTCTTCAGTCAAAGGGCAGCGAAATTCGATGGGGTGGCGATTTTGGAAACGCCGACGAGACACTACTGACGCAGGATTTCGATCGACCTGTAATTGTGGATCGTTATCCGACGCAAATCAAGGGTTTCTACTTCCAGCCGGACGAGCAGCGGCCTGAGTTGGCGCTCGGCGTGGACGTGATCGCGCCGGAAGCATATGGGGAAATAATCGGCGGCGGGCAGCGGATCCACGATCTCGCGCTTTTAGACAAGCGGTTGCAGGAGCATCATCTTCCGCGCGAAGCATTCGAATGGTATCGCGATCTGCGGCGCTTCGGTACGGTACCGCATGCAGGTTTCGGCATGGGCGTCGAGCGCTTTGTCGCCTGGATGTGCGGACTAGAGCACGTGCGTGAAACCATTCCCTATCCGCGCATGCTGTATCGCACGCGGCCATAAGTCCTCGGATACATGCGTTATTCGCGGATTGCCATACTCGGGGCTCCACTGGATCTCGGAGCGGGACGGCGCGGTGTCGACATGGGGCCATCGGCGTTGCGTCTGGCGGGATTGAACGCAAAGCTCGAGTCGCTCGGTTACGAGGTCGAAGACCTGGGAAACGTGGCCGTAGCGCAGCAGGAAAGCACCGCTACCGGCCGTGAAAACGCAAAGTATCTTCCGCAGATTGCGAAAACGTGCACATCGGTTGCAGAGAAAGTGGAAAAGGCTCTCGGCGAGGCAGCATTTCCGTTGATATTGGGAGGCGATCACTCGGTTGCGGTGGGAACGGTATCGGGCGTTTCGCATGCTTTCCAGGAGCGCGGTGAAAGGATCGGCGTGATCTGGATTGACGCACATGCGGACATGAACACCCCGGAATCAAGTCCGAGCGGCAACGTACATGGCATGCCCTTGGCCTGCTGCCTGGGCCGCGGCCCGCATGAACTGACGCATATCTACGATTACGCGCCGAAGGTGGAGGGGCGGAATGTCATTCTGATCGGCTTGCGCGATGTGGACAAGCGGGAGCGTGACGTGGTGCGTGAATCAGGAGTGACCGCATTTACAATGCGCGATATTGACGAACGCGGCTTACCCAACATTATGGAGGAAGCGATCTCACGCGCAACCGCGGGCACGGCCGGGTTTCATTTGTCACTCGACATGGACTCCGTCGATCCGGATGAAGCGCCCGGGGTTGGGACGCCGGTCCGTGGAGGAATGACCTACCGGGAAGCGCATTTGGCTATGGAGACGGTTTGTGATTCGAGCCGCATGATCTCGATGGAAGTCGTGGAAGTGAATCCCGTGCTGGATGACGCGAATCGAACCGCGCTGCTCGGTGTGGAGTTGGTCATGTCCGCTATGGGCAAGAAGATTTTGTAGGGGCATTAGTTTACGCCCGGGCGATGAGGATTATTGTCTTTCTTCTCCGGACGCGCGTTTGCCGCAAAGACCAGGGTCTTGCGCTTGTTTCGAATGGTGACGTTTTTCAGAATGAGTTTCTGGACTCCGGGCGGCAGTACGGGATCGAACTTACGTTCCAATCCCTTATTACTGAGGCGCAGGCCCGTGTAGCCGAACACGAACTGCTGCAGGAAAGCGCCAGCTCCCGTGATGAAGTTTACGTTCTGATTGTCAGGCGTTTCCGCGATGACTTGGAAAGGCGGCCGGAGATACGGAGTGAAGAGCGGGTTCAGGAGTTGTCCAATGAGGGGCCGATCGCCGATTTGAGCAGCCAGAATGGGATAGAATTCAGTGCCCATCATGGCGCCCGTATCGTGTTGCTCGGCGTGTGGCAACATTGTCTGGATCGCAGCGCGGACCCTTTGTGGCGAGTAAGGGAGGTCGAGCGAATACCACAACATCGGGGAATCGCTTTCGGGAACATACATCTGCGCGGCGACTTCCCGCCACTTGGGGTGCACTTCGAAGTTGAGCTCACGAGCTGCTTCTATCGCAAACTCGATATTCTTTTTTGCCACTGCATTGGTGTATGGATCGTTGCTTACGCCAATGTCCGACTCTTTTACCGCCACTAAGTTCGAAATCTCATATCTGTGACGTTCGGCGTTGTACTTCACCCGGCTCGTCCAAAAATCGGCGGTGTCACGGAGCAAGGGCCATGCATCCTGCTCGAGCCAATTTCGATCGCCAGTAGCCAGCCAGTATTGCCACGCGGCCACCGCAATATCGCCATTAACGTGATTTTCGGAGCTTGCGTTCTGGAACGCAAAGCGAGGAGTAGTTTCGGCTCCGTCGGGTCCGGCCTCCCAGGGAAACATCGCACCTTTGTATCCGTTTCGTTGCGCATTTCGCCGCGCCGCTTCGCGTGTTCGAGAACGAAACGCCACCATGGGCCGGGCCAACTCGGGGTGCAAAATGACCAGCGGCGGAAACATGAACGTATCGGCATCCCAAAAAATGTGGCCATAGTAGCCGGCCGAACTCAGGCCCATGGGCGGCGTACTCAAATCAAGACGTTCGCGCATGCTTCCGAGCAAGTAGAAGAGCATTGAATGAATTGAGCGCTGCAGATCTGGATTTCCTTCGACGAGCAAGTCAGAATCCCATAATGCATGCCAGGCGGCCTCGCTCGCCCCTAGCAAGGCGTGCCAGCCAGCTTGCCGCGCGATGATGGCCGATTGCTTTGCAGCCTGAGTCGCACCGCTTGCGTCCGATATCACCAGGAAAGCGAATTTCGTGAAGGTATAGCTTTCGCCACGCTTCACATTCAGGTGCAATTGCGCTTCGGCCGATTCGGTGTCTTTGTGCAGTTCCACTTCCGCGGCGCCTGTCCAATCAATCGCGATTGCTTCCCCAAGTCTGTTTCGATAGCCGGGAGCGGTTGCGCCGAGCGACATCAACAGCCCCCGCGAAGTGCGTTCGACATCGAGTGCGGTGACATCGAGCCGGCCCGGATACCAGATCGCCCATTGATTCTTAGCGGCTTCGCCCTCGAGTTTTTGGATTTTTTCCAATTGATAGCGGCGCGGGGGAGGCCAATTGCGCAGCGGAAAGCGAATAGTTAATTCGCCAGCAAACTCGGGAGTCACGGTTACGCGTGTGGCCGCCAGTTGAGCGCGATCACGCGACACGAATTCCTCGGCGTCAATCTGGATGTTTTTCCCGCGGTCGCTCCAGATGTAGGTGGTGTGAAGCAGCCCGTTATACATGTCGAGGGCTTGGCGATAGTGCTCGATTCCGGAGTGTGTCAGGTCAGCATTCAGCCATCGGAAGCCGTTATTGATATCCACTTCGTTCCACGCGGGAGCTGAAGCGATCCGGGGAACGTCGCCTGCTGAGTGGTCGTATGCTCCTGCTAGAAAAGATCGGGCGGGCTCTGTGCCGAGCGGCGCGGTGACCACGCTGATCGCTCCGTTTCCGAGGTATGCCGCCGTATAGGGCTGCGGATTGTCGGTCTGCAGGACAAAGGAAGGGTCGTCGGCCTGCGCAACATCGCGACAGGTTAAGCTCAGCCCGAGCGCAAAGATCCAACGGGCGACCATCCGCACTGCGTCAGAACGTGATATGCGCTCCAAATTGCATGTTACGCATGCCGTTGCCGCAAGTGGAGCAGACCTGGATATCGGTAATGAGCCCACCGGCAGGTGAATCGACCTGAGTGTTCGGCAACTCGAGATTCTGCCGGTTGATTACATTGAAAACATCCCAGCGAATCTCCAAGCCCACCCGTTCTGTCAGTTTGAAACCTTTGGCGAGCTGCCAGTCAAGTTCGAAGAAGTTAGGGCCGCGCAACGAGTTCCGTCCCGCATCGCCAAACGTATAGAGCGGCGGTATACCGTACGCGGCAGGATTGAACCAAAGATTCGCGCTTTGATTTGGAACGGATGGATCTCCGATCAGCTCCGGCCGGCTGGTCATGTCGGGCGAGTTCAGGAAGGACTGATTCCCTATGCTTGGCGAAAATGGCAAGCCGGAGTAGTAGGACGTTATGCCACGAAACGACCAGTTTCCTACCACTCCATTCACAAAAGCGGAACCGCCCGATAGATACTTCCGGCCGTGCCCAAACGGGAGCTCAACGGTGTGGGCAAGCGTGAACGCGAATTCGCGATCAAAATCAGCGGGACCATAGTCCTGTTGGGCGTTGTACTGGTTAGTCGGGGTGCCAAATTCGCCAAAGTCGAGAGCCTTTTGCCAACTGAAATTTGCGAGCAGCGAGTAGGCCGCGCTGAAGCGCTTGTTGGCTTGAATTTGAAGCGCATTGTAATTACTGCTGGTGCAGTCGCATTTATCGAAGATGCCCTGTGACAGACCATACTTGATAAACAGCGGACGGCGGAGATTTGCATCGGAACCGGGGCCGGGAACAGCAGCGTTAAGGCCAAAGCCGCCGTTCAGGTGGCGTCCGATGTTGCCCACGTACCCTACCGAGAGGTTTAGTTGTGGCGCTATCTGGCGCTCGACGGTAAAGTTCCACATTTCCACATAAGGGATCTTCTGGTTCGCGGGGATATAAGAGACACCGATGCCGTTCGCAAGCGGTAGTCGTCCATTTGGCGGGATGACTGGGAAAACCACCAGTGCCGGTGCGGTCGTTAGCGGAAACACCGGAAAGAAGGATGACGTTGCCGTAATGCTCTGGTTGACAATTGACGGGTAAACATCAGCCGCAAGATCATTGAAGGTCCAGCCAAATGTGCCGAGAGTGTAGCCGCGTCCGTAGCCGGTCCGAATGACCGTTTTCTCATTGATGGCGTAAGCGATACCGATGCGCGGCGAAAAATTGTGCCATTGCGTCTCGGCGTTGCCGGAGCGAGAGACGCCGCCCACACCCGGGATATAGACAATGTTGTTCGTCACATCGTACCGGCCCCCCTGGCCCGCATTGAGAGAGAAATCGGGGAACCACACATCCCACCGCACTCCTAAGCTAAGCGTCAACTTCGAGGTAGCCCGCCAGGTGTCCTGGACAAAATAAAACATTCTGTTTTGGCGATCTTCTTGGTTTGTCGAGATCTGAGCGAATCTGTTGAAGCTGGATGGATCTCCCAGCATGAATGAGGCAAGCCCCAAACCACTGCTGGGAATGCTGGCGTCCGCTGTTACGGAGGGGTTGAACTGATACACGCCTGCGCGGTGTTGGTCACTGGGGAGACGCAGGTTCCAGGCCAGTTCGGCTGTGCCGCCGAAACGAAATGTGTGATTGCCCGAGACTTTGGTCCAGTTATTTACAAAGTCGAGAAGCGTCTCGCGCTCATGTAGGGGACAGTTGCAGCTATATCCCATCGAGAACCCGCCTGCACCGTTGAGGGTCAGATCGGGAAGCCCATTCGTGTCCGGCTTTCCCGGCAGATTCAAGCCCGGAATGCCGACTGTGTTTGCCAGTTGCGTGGTCTGATCCTGGGCGGCCACGGTCACTCGGTAACGCGAAAAGCCAAAGCGGACTTCGGTCAACAGGTTCGGGTTAAAAACGTACGTGCCGCCCGAGGCGACGTTCTGATTGAGCGCGTTCGAAAGGCCTGAAAAGCCCCATTGAGGAAATGCAGGCCCACCATATAGGCCAAACGGGCCTGGTGCAGTAATGTCGGCCCCGAGATAACTGTACCGTCCGAAAAAGCGCAGTTTCTCGGTCGTGAAATAATCGCCTCGCACGTCGAACTGATTTGTGTTGTAATTCTCGACAGCCGACGTTGCGTAGTTTGGCGCCGCAGGATCCGTGGTTGCAAGGTTCGGAAGCGGAAGTGCCGCCAGAAGGTTGACGACCGGCGGCGAAATGCGTCCGGCGATGTTAGCGCCAGGAAAAATAGTTCGACCAGTTCCATCTGGATTGCCGGTGGCTGGGTCATAAATCGGAACGCCTAAATCGCTCAGATCCCCGGATCGTTCTGCGGCGGTGGGAACGCGAACCGATTGAGATGCGCCGATCCTTCGTTGAGTTCCCTGATAGTCACCGAAAAAGAAAAGCTTGTCCTTCTTGATCGGGCCGCCAATCGAGCCCCCAAACTGATTCCAACGCAGCGCGGGGATTCCCCGGTGAGGTGGCGGGGGTTGGCCGGGAGTTACCAACCCCTGTGTAAACGGATCACGAGCCTGAAAAATATTGTTTTGCAGGAATTCGAAGGCACTGCCGTGGAACTCGTTGGTTCCCGACTTTGTTTGTACCTGAATGACATTGCCCGTTGCCTGATACTCGGCATCGTAATTATTACTCTGAGCCGTAAATGAGCCGACGGAATCTACGGCTGGATTTACCATGGTGATGCCAAGCACGGTATCATTGTTGTTCATACCGTCCAACTGATAGTTGGTCCCGGCGAATTCCTGTCCGCCCGTGTTCACCAGCGTGGACTGTTGCGGGTTCTCGCTGGGCGCGTGTTGAAACGTGTTCACGACAGAACCTGGAGTGAGCAGAGCCAGATTCGTGAAATTGCGATTTGATATGGGAAGTGAGGAGATCTGAGCTGAGCTGAGCTGCGTTTCCACGACTGCGCGGTCCGTTTCAATGCCCGGAGGCGCCGAACTGACCGTTACTTCCTGGGTTGCCTGCCCGACCTGGAGCGAGGCGTCGACGCGAACGGACCGCGAAACATTTACAGCCACATTCTGCTGAACGAATTTCTGAAAACCGGTCTTCGTAATCGTAATTGTGTAGCTGCCCGCGGGCAGATTTGGCGCGGTATAGTTTCCCGATTCGTTGGTTATAACTTGAGTGGAAGCGTTAGTTGCAACGTTGGCGATTGTGATTTCAGCTCCACCTATAGCAGCACCGCTGGGATCGGTGACCGTGCCAATGATATTTCCTGAAACTGCTTGCCCGATTGAGATGTTAGGAAAGGCAGCGAGACAAAGCAAAGCAAGCGCATTTGCGCAGTGAAGTACGCGATACTGCATGGTAGCCCCTGATGGCTCGATTTTGCATCACGAGCTTTAAACAATCAAGACGCTTTGCGGGTCTAACGGCCCAGGGAAATTACGAAGCTGCGGAAAGATTCAAGCGCGAAGGTGACGTCTAACGAGATATTTACTTCTAGCCTATTACCCTCGCCATCACGGAAACGCCTCGCGAATTTTCACGGTCCGGTCGAGATCATCGAGTTCCTGAAGCACCTTTAGCCGAAGATCCTTGTCGAGCTGTGCGGAATTCGGCGATTGGTGTGATGGAGAGAATCCGCGATTCCGGCCGTATGATCTCTATGAATTGTGGAAGTGAATCCCGTGCTGGATGAAGCGGATCGAGCCCCGCTGCTCGGCTTGGTTCGTCCCCTGCCCCTCGAATGATCGGGACGGCCGTCTGCATCTGCCAGCGAGGCGAAAGGCTCATCTATCTATACTGTCATTCAGTGATGATCTTCACTCTGGAAGAGAAATGATGAAGCTCGACGACATACTGCCGAAGCTGAGTCCTGCTGAGAAGGCTTGGCTTACGATCGGGCCTCAGAAATACGGTTGGACTATCAATGATCTCTGTCAAAAACTACTTGAGAAAACTGGGCAGGACGTTGATCCGCTGAGCGTCGAGGAATACCTTCGCCGGAAGGGTCTGCCGGTTCTATCGGCTATGAATGCTTCAGACCCCTATGCATCGCCTTCCGGAACAGTCAGTCAATTCTCGGGTGCGATGGAGCGCGACATAGAGCTGGCCCTTGTATCTCAGCTTGACTCATTCGGACTGCGACTCTTCGTGGATTCGAACGAGCGCAACGGGCGGCAATATCCCGCGGGCGAGTTCGGCCGTATCGATTTGCTTACGACTGATTCGAATGGGGACTTCGTGGTCATTGAGCTCAAACGCGATGACGTACCACGCGCTGTAATTGGTCAAATCGCGGGTTACATTGCCTTCGTTAAGAATCACTTAGCCGAGGCGAGGAATCACTCGGTATCTGGCTGGATTCTCGCGCGACCGTCCTCCCCAGCAGATGACCGCGTTCTTGAGGAGGCCGCGAACGCCGTCGGCATTCTGGTTAAGTGGTATTGGATCAGGGTTGAACTGCTTGAGAATCGGATTTCATGATTTCCCTACGCACATACTCGGCCTCATCGCCGGCCCAGGTGCTTCATTCGAAAGCAGGAGTGAGATTAACCAGACGGAATCGTCTTACAAATCCCCGCTCTTGCTCTCTGAGAGATCGCGCCCGTGACTAGACGGGTTGCGAAGCCTGACGAGCCGACGCCCACGCTCACTGTCCCACTCGTTGATGAGCCGACTGGCATTGTCTGTTAGCCAGCACTTTAATTCGGGATGTCGTGGATCGGGCGAGTCTCTGCAGTCGTTAATCTCCCAAATCATTGTTCCAAGTTCGATGTTTCCACCTCCAAGATATTTGAGCAGTGGATCGTCCTGCTTGTGTTGAGCCGATGCACTGTTCAAAACTATCCGACGCTTTTCCCGACGGAAACGGTCGAATAGCCTGAGAAGCTCGCGCTCAGCGATGGCTGAAAAGTGTCCTGCCGCTCTCGAGCGGTTCTCGTCATACAGTTCATTACCGGACCAGATCATGTGAGCGGCACCGACCCATTCCTTCCTGCTTCGCTCATCCAGATACTTGAACTCCGGAAAATGTTGCATGACCACGCGATCTAAAACGCGCGAAACAACCGGGTGTGAATCGGCGTACTCACGCAACGGCTTCCCAAGGTCAGTTCCAGCGACTTCAGCAAAAGAAAGCGCGAAGGAGACAATCGGATCCTCACCAAAGCTGCGATCGACCTCTTCTTCCTTTCGTAGGCACTCGACTGCCCGTTGGAGGTCGGGAGGCATGGATAGCCGGTACAGGTCGGCGAGTTTTCTCCACAGGCCCTTTGTATTTGGGAATTCCTCAGTGCATTCCTGCAGAAGACGTATTGCCGTTTCGGTGTCGCCGGACTCTGCATAAGAATCGGCAGCACGTTGAAAAGCGCTCAGCCGGAAGGGGTTGCGTTCTGCCGTTTTAGAGGCATCAAGAAAAACATCGTACTCGTGCGCGGCTCTCCCAAAATCTTGGGAGAGAAAATAACACTTTCCCAAGGCGGCGCGGTACCAAATAGGCACAGCTGACAAGCTCCTAAACGCCTGTGCCCATTCGAGGGTGGCATCGGATATCCTATCCAATTCCGCCTTCGAGTACTCCTGCTTAGCGGATGGCTTCATGGCCCAGTCCAACAGCACCGCTAAACGAGTGCTCACCTCGGCGTCTAAATGCGGTGCCCACCACACTAGGCGCGAGTCTGGCTTAATGTCAAGGTGGAAACCGATAACGCTCCAGAGATACATTTGGCCAAGGAGCGCGAGATGTTCTTCGGGGGAGATGCTTCCCAGATACTTCAGACGATGATAGAGGTTGGCGGCAGTACCCCAGTCCTTAATAGCGCAGAAATTAACGATCTCCCACCGTATTGTCTTCGGGTCGTCGATTGTAGAAACATCGCGAAGCAGAACCGCACTCGCCAGACGCTCGGCTAACCATTGGCGTGTGATACCAAGGTCAAATTGCTTATCAATATCTGGCTGAGTCGCCAGTAGAAATAGAAGATTCAGAACCGTAAAGCGAACTGGAAACGCGCCGCCTGCCGCGATGATGCGCTCATAGAAGAAGTCCATCATCGCCTCTTCGGAACTCCCGTACAGCGCCACCCAAACCTCCACCATCAGTTCCGAGCGCTCGACTGTAACATCATCAATCGTCGGATAATCCGCGGTCGCTTCGGCTCTTTTCGCTATTTGCTGGACCTCGTTGTTAAATTCAGTTTCCAGACGTTCGAGCATCGCTAAATTTTACCAGCGCTAATCTCGATGATCTCGGCCCAATTTCCTCGTAAGGAAGGCACTCGTATGCGAAAAGGTTTCGTCTGCTCTCTGATGCCGACGGCGCGCGACCGCGGACTCGCATGGGCGTATGATGTGTAATCTGTCGGATATGAGATTCCGCCGGCATGAAACGGCCGGCAACGGGCATGTATCTACGAATGGCTCCCGCATTTTCGGCCACTCGGGGCCTGAGGCCTGGCGGAGGCAAAAATTAAAGCGAGTGTGAGGCCCGGACCCTCTAACATCACGGAAACGCCTCGCGAATTTTCACGGTCCGGTCGAGATCATCGAGTTCCTGAAGCACCTTTAGCCGAAGATCCTTGTCGAGCTGTGCGGAATCTAGCCATTGGTGCACCTCGGTGTCCGCAGCAGCAGACTGCTGGCCTCCGATGAACGCGCTCAGCCAGCGCAAAATGAAAAAGATCTTCCGCTGTTGCTTAAGCTGCGGCAACGCTTCGAGCGCAGGCCGCAGATAGGGTTCGGTCAGATCGGACTGATTCCAGAAGTTGAATGGGCCGAGGCTCTGCTCGATCCAATCTTCCTGCCGCGCGGCATCGTGAAGATAATCGTCGAAGTACCATTTCTTGTTCTCAGCATCCGGTTTGGCGGCACCCGCGACATAACTATATTTCAGGCGTTCGTCTTCGGGGCCTCGCTTCTGCTCGGCTTCGTAGAAGCTTTTTGCGGCGGGATCATTGTGCGCGAGCAGAGCGGTAACCATGCTCCAGCGATCCAAAGGGCGGAGTTCGACACCGGGAATGGACAGTTTGCCGCTGAGTAAATCCTTCAACTGATCGAGTGCCGGCGGGGTCGCAGCGAGACCGGTGAGCGTTCGAAACCACATGATTCGGAGGTCCTGGTCTGTGGAGTGAAAGAGTCGATCGATCGCGAGAGATTCGAATTGAGGCGTCAGCTCGCCTCGAATCTGAGCCCAGACGTATTTGTGAAGCGCGAAGGCCGAGCGTTGACCAATCGACCGCATCAGCGCTTCATCCGTTTCGGAGGGCAGATTCTGCAGCGCAACGGAGAGGTAGTCTTTCGGCGCCATTTGCACGAAGCGAACGGAATCCCAAAGCGCGCCCCAGAAGAGAGTTCGACGAAACGGATCGGAAACACCTCCTATGTGCTGCTCGAAATAGGCACGGCTTTTGGTATCAGGCGAAAACAGGCCATAGGAGTAGTCGTCGTTGTTGGCAAAAACGTATGCCGGGCAAGCTTGACCCTTGGCTGGCGCCACACTGGTGGTCGCATCTGAAAACTGCACTCGCAGACGGACCGGCTCGCTATTCGAATAGCCGAGCAGAACTTCAGTCGCGATCGGCCATGTTCTACCTTCGCCGAGCACATTTTGCTGCGTCAGAGTCAGGCCGATGAGGCGATCATCCGAGCAGGACCAATCTGTCGTGACCTCGGGCATACCGCGCTGGCGGATCCAGGCGGTTGCCCATTCCTCTAGATTCTTGCCCGAAGCACGCTCAAAGGCCCCCACGAGGTCACTCCATTGTGCGTTTCCGTAGGGGTGCTCGTGGAGATAGGTGCGTAGAGCATTGCGAAATGCTTCATCGCGAATCAGAAAGGCCAGCGCACGCAGAAGGCCGGTCGCTTTGTTGTACACGATCGCGCCATAGGCGGACTTGGCGTCCAGCAGATTTGGAATGTCCTGGTAAATCGGCGTCGTTCCAAGCGTCTCATCGATCGCGTAGGCGGCAGGCTTGATCTGCTCATAGAATCTCTTCCATACGTCTTGAGCCGGCGCAAGCGCGGCCATGGTCCGATACGCCATGTACTGGGCGAAGCCCTCCTTGAGCCAGAGATCGTCGAACCAGCGCATGGTAGTGAAATCGCCGAACCACTGATGTGTCAGCTCATGCAGCAGCGTGATGCTCCGGTTGAAGCGGTCTGTTTCGGTAGGCGCGGTGCGGAAGAGCATAGCGTCTTCGTTCAGAAATGTTGCTCCGGCGTGCTCCATGCCTCCGTACGGAAAACCGGGAATGAGCACCATGTCGTATTTGGGAAACGGAAACGGCTGGGCAAAATAGTCAGCCAAAAACTTCAAGCCGTTGGCGGTGACGGTTTGGATCTGGGGAATCTCAGGCACGGCTCGATGGACCTGGGATTTGCGAACCCAGACATTCGGCAGGCCTGCGGTACGGTTGAGAAGTTCGAATGGCCCCGCGGCGAAAGCAAACAGATAGGTGCTAATGGAACGTGTTTCGGCGAACTGTGTGGCCGTGATTGTACTCATCGTTTCCGCCATAAGACCCGGTGCGTTTGAGATGACGGACCAATCAGTCGGAGCGGTGACACCTAAAGTGAAGCGGGCTTTCAGATCCGGCTGGTCGAAGCACGGGAAAGCCATGCTGGCGTCCATCGTACGAACAGAGTGTAGACATACGTGCTGCCGTCATCCTTGTCGTCGTAGCGAGTAATAGCTGTGTTCGCGGACGCCACGGGCGTGGTGAAATCGATGAAAACAGCGTTTTCGCCCTGGCGAAGATCGAGCGGGTCCAGTTCGATATGACCGTTTTCCGGCTTTACCCGCTCGACTTTGCCGTTGACGATCAGGTCGCCAGTAACGTCTCCTCTGAAATCGAGCAGAAGCCGAACGTCGTGCGACAAACGGAAGCGAAGTTCTTCGTGCCCTTCAGTGCTGGTTGCACGCTGATTCAGTGTGAATTGCAGCTTATAACGAACGTCAGAGACGTATTGCGCGCGTTCGACCGCCAACTCCCTAGGAACGCCGGGTGGGGCACTCGCCGAGAGCGCAGGGCCAGTAAGCAAAAGCAGAAAGAGAAGGTGATTCACGAGCGGTGATTATTAGACAATTAGAGCAAAGCACTGGAACTTACTCATGAACGAACAGCAGCGCATGGCCAGACCTCTGTCAGAGGCGGATCCCGAGATCTACGATGCAATTCAACACGAGCTCGATCGGCAGAACACCCGGCTTGAACTGATTGCAAGCGAGAATTTCACCTCCGAAGCGGTGCTGGAAGCCGCTGGTAGCGTTTTCACGAACAAATATGCAGAGGGGTATCCAGGGAAGCGATATTACGGGGGCTGCGAGTTCGTAGACATTGTCGAGAACCTAGCGCGGGAACGCGCCAAGAAGTTGTTCAATGCCGAATATGCAAACGTCCAGCCGCACTCGGGATCTCAAGCAAACGAAGCTGCTTACGCCTCGGTACTGCAGCCCGGCGATACGCTCCTCGGTATGAATCTGGCGCATGGCGGACACTTAACGCACGGTCACCCGCTCAATTTCTCCGGAAAACTGTACAAGGTTGTTGCCTACGGCGTCCGGCGCGACGACGAACTGATCGACTACGACGAATTAGCGAAGCTCGCCGAAGAACACAAACCGAAGCTCATCATCGCGGGTGCTAGCGCTTATTCGCGAGTAATCGACTTTGCGCGGTTCCGGCAAATAGCGGACGCGGTTGGAGCCGTGTTTCTGGTCGATATTGCGCATTATTCAGGGCTCGTGGCAGCGGGCATTTATCCGAACCCCTGCGAACACGCCGACATCGTCACTTCCACTACGCACAAGACGCTACGCGGGCCCAGATCAGGCATGATTCTGGCGAAAGAGAAGTTCGGAGCGGCTATCGACAAGGCTTTGTTTCCGGGCGCGCAGGGCGGCCCACTAGTGCACAAGATTGCGGCAAAAGCGGTGTGCTTTCTCGAGGCCGCATCAGAGAGCTTCCACGAATATCAACGGCAAGTGTTGGCGAACGCACGCGCCCTGGTGAAATCTCTGCAACACGAGGGGTATCGAGTCGTCAGCGGGGGAACCGATTCGCACATGTGCCTCGTCGACGTGTTCGCCAAAGGAGTAAAGGGTAGAGAGGCGGAAAAGGCCCTCGATGATGCGTACATAACGGCAAATAAGAACGCCATTCCCTTCGATACGAATCCTCCGCTGAACCCAAGTGGAATCCGCCTTGGCAGTCCGGCGGTCACGACGCGCGGTTTTCGTGCGGATGAGATGCAGGAAGTGGGCCGGCTGATTGCGCTGGTCCTCAACGATGTTAAATCGGAGCAAGTCAGAGCGGAGGCGCGAAAGAGAGTCCGTGCGCTCACCGAGAGATATCCGCTCTATGCATGGAAGACTCAAGCTGCCACGGTTTAGCTTGAAGGTCAGGAGTGGCCTAGAATGCGATGTGGGCGGTAACACTGTTCGAGCTTCTTGATCTCATCCGCCGAAAGCTTCATTGATACCGCCGCGAGCGCCTCTTCCAAATGGTGCGGCTTGCTTGCGCCGATGATCGGTGCGGTAATTCCCGGCTTGGAAAGAATCCAGGCAAGCGCGATTTGCATATTCGATAAGCCTCGTGCCCGCGCAACTTCGGCGAGGCGGTCTGCGACTGCAAAATCGTCGTCCTGATAATACATCTGCTTCGCGTACTCGTCGGTTTTTGCCCGGGACGTTTCTCCACCGTTCCGGTTGCGATTTCCGGCCAAAAAGCCACGCGCCAACGGGGACCACGGGATGAGCCCAACACCGCGCTCGCGACAGAGAGGAATCATCTCGCGTTCCTCTTCGCGATAGATCAGGTTGTAATGGTTCTGCATGGAAACGAAACGCGTCCAGCCTCGCAGCTCGGATACATAGAGCGATCTTGAGAATTGCCAGGCGAACATGGAGGACGCACCGATATAGCGCGCCTTCCCTGCCTTAACGACGTCGTGAAGCGCTTCCATTGTCTCTTCGATGGGCGCTGAGTAATCCCAGCGATGAATCTGATACAAGTCGACATAGTCGGTGCCGAGGCGTCGCAGACTGTGGTCGATTTCGGTCAGGATCGCCTTGCGGGATAGACCGCGGCCATTCGGATCGGGCCGCATCGGGTTGAACACCTTAGTCGCAATCACAACCTGATCGCGGTTGGCGAAGTCGCGAAGCGCACGCCCGAGGACTTCCTCGCTAACGCCGTCGGAATACATATTGGCGGTGTCGAAGAAGTTGATGCCCGCTTCTATGGCGCGCTTAATAAACGGACGGCTCTGGTCTTCATTAAGGACCCAGTCACGCCACTTGTCCGTGCCATAGGTCATGCAGCCCAGGCAAAGACGGGAGACTTTTAGCCCCGTGTTACCGAGATTTGTGAATTCCATCCTTATGGGTCTTTGCCAATGGCTCTTAAGCCAGCGTATTCACCGTCAGCTCTCTTTCGGCCTCATACTGCGCAATGGCCGGTTCCTGCTTCAGAATGTAACCGAGTTCGTCCACCCCTTCGAGCATGCAGTGCTTTGCAAATTGATCGATCGGAAATTGGGCGCGAGATCCGTCGGGCAGTGTAAGAGTCTGGTTTGCGAGATCGATAGTTACCGTCGCGCTAGGGTTTTCAGTGACTGCGGCAAGGAGCTTCTTGAGGGCCTCGGGCGGAACGATAATCGGCAGCAATGAGTTTTTGAGAGCGTTGCCGCGGAAAATGTCCGCAAACGAAGTGCTGATGACGGCGCGGAAGCCGTACTGGGTCAGCGCCCAAGGTGCGTGCTCGCGAGAGCTACCGCACCCGAAGTTGTCGCCCGCAATCAAAACCTGCGCGGCGCGGCCTTCCGTCCGGTTCAAAATGAAATCCGGCAGCGGTTTGCCTTCCGCATCGTAGCGCCAATCATAAAAAAGCTGATCACCTAGACCCACCTTAGAAATCGTTTTCAGGAAGCGCGCGGGGATGATCTGATCAGTGTCAATGTTGTCAATTGGCAGCGGAGCCAGTCGGCTGGTGAATGTTGTGAAATTGTCCATTGTTGTGCTCCTACAACATCGTCCTTACATCTGTCACAACGCCAGTGACTGCGCTCGCCGCGGCAGTGAGGGGGCTCGCCAGGAACGTTCTCCCGCCCTTACCCTGCCGCCCCTCAAAGTTGCGGTTGCTTGTGGAGACGCTGTACTCTCCAGGAGCCAACTGGTCTCCATTCATTGCAATGCACATGGAACATCCGGCTTCGCGCCAATCCGCTCCTGCTTCTCTAAAGATTCGGTCTAATCCCTCGGCCTGCGCTTGCTGCTTTACCTGCTGCGAACCCGGCACCACCATGACTCGGACGTTCGGACTCACTTTCCTGCCCTTTAGGATCTGTGCAGCCGCCCGCAGATCGGAAATACGGGAATTCGTGCAGCTTCCGATGAACACGACGTTCACCTTGTGTCCCAGCAGTGGCTTGCCGGACGGCAAATCCATATAGCGCAGCGCCTTGCCCAATGAGTCGCGTTCCAATGGGTCGCTGATCGAAGTGGGGTCGGGAACCGGTGCGGTGATCGGAATGCCCATTCCCGGGTTCGTTCCGAACGTGATCATCGGCTCCAGCAAACTCGCATCAATATCAATTCGCTTGTCGTAGGAAGCATCCGGCTCGGTGGCGAGCTTTCGCCAGGAAGCGATCGCGCGATCCCAGTCAGCGCCTTTGGGCGCATACGGCCTTCCGGCGATGTATTGGTACGTGGTGTCATCCGGGGCAACGAGACCCGCGCGCGCACCGCCCTCGATGGACATGTTGCAGATCGTCATCCGCTCTTCCATCGATAGCGAGCGAATCGCCGAGCCGGCATATTCGAACACGCATCCCGTACCGCCGCTGATTCCGATCCGGGAGATCAGATTCAAGATAATGTCCTTCGCGCCGACTCCTTGCTTAAGCGTGCCGTCCACGCGAACCTCATACGTTTTCGACGGCATTTGCAACAGGCATTGCGTGGCGAGAACGTGCTCTACCTGGCTCGTCCCGATTCCGAAGGCCAGGGCGCCAAATGCTCCATGCGTGGCGGTATGGCTATCACCGCAGACGACGGTCATTCCCGGCTGTGTCAAGCCCTGCTCGGGACCGATGATGTGGACAATTCCCTGCTTGTCACTGTGCGGGCCAAAAAACGGAATGCCGAAATCGCGACAGTTCTTCTCGAATTGCACAATTTGAGCTTCGGCGACCTTGTCCATAATGGGCAGGTTGCGATCGTAGGTAGGAATGCTGTGATCGGTCGTCCCGAGCGTGAGATCGGGCCGGCGCACCTTAAGTCCGCGCTCCCGCAACCCTGAAAAGGCTTGTGGAGAGGTGACTTCGTGAACCAGATGCAAATCGATGTAGAGCAGAGTGGGCGCACCCTCCCGTTCTGTGACTACATGGTTATCCCAAACTTTCTCTATGATCGTGCGCGGCTTCGATGCCGGGCCATTCTTCGTTGACATATCTCGACTGCCTGCCTCGCTCTAAGGCGGTGTTACCACGGGTGAGGTTATGCGGAAACGGCTCTGGCCGAGAGCGCTTCGCAAATCGCATCGCCTACCTCAGCGGTGCTTGCAGGCTTCCCTGCGGGCTTCAGATCCGCCGTTACGCGTCCATTATTCAATACTTGCTCGATAGCGCCGTACACGGCGCGGGCCTCGTCTACAAGACCGAAGCTGTATTCCAGCATAGCGGCAACCGAGCCAATCGCGCCCAGGGGATTCGCCTTGCCTTGCCCGGCGATGTCGGGTGCAGAGCCATGAACCGGCTCATACAAACCCACCCACGCCCCAGACGGCCGCTTGTCCCCAATGGAAGCCGATGGGAGCATTCCAATGGAGCCAGCCAGCACTGCTCCTTCATCGCTCAGAATATCGCCGAACAGGTTTTCCGTGAGCACGACATCGAACCGCTTCGGATTGAGAACCAGTTGCATGGCACAGTTATCGACCAAAATATGATCCAGCGTCACGCCGGAATAATCCGCCGCTACTTCGGTCACGACACGCCGCCATAGTTGCGAGTTCTCGAGAACGTTCGACTTATCCACGCTGGTCACTTTGTTCCGCCGCTTGCTCGCGAGCTGGAAGGCCATGTGCGCGACACGCTCGATTTCGGATCGCGTATACGCCATCGTGTTCACCGCGTGTTCGGTAGTCCCGCTGCCGAAAATCCCTCTAGGCGTTCCGTAATATAATCCGCCAGTGAGTTCGCGAACAATAATCATGTCCGTTCCGTCCACCAGTTCGTTCTTCAGCGGAGAGGAATCGATCAAGGCGCGATAACTGCGGACCGGCCGCAAATTTGCGTACACACCGAGCACTTTGCGGATGCCGAGTAGTCCCCGCTCGGGGCGTTTGTCAGGCGGAGCATTGTCGAACTCGGGAAGGCCGACCGCGCCAAGTAGCGTCGCGTCTGCTTTTAAGGCCAGGTCACGCGTTCCGTCCGGAAACGGACTGCCTGTTTGATGGATCGCGATGCCGCCTAGCAGTCCCTCGCTTAATGCGAGTTCGTGGCCAAAGGAATCGGCGATCCGAGCCAAGACTTTGGAAGCTTCTCGAATAACTTCAACGCCGATGCCGTCTCCCGGCAAGAGCAAGACGTTCAGCCGCATGCATCAGTGGCCAGCCGGAACCGGCACGGCCCGCTCGGCTTCGCGCGAATGGCCGCCGATTATTGATTCGATCAAAAGCGCGATCTCATCATTCCGGAGGCCCTTCTTGTTATCTGCGGCATGGGTGAAACGCTGGTACAACTCGTCCAGTTCGCTGCGCGAGAGCTGGTATCCGAGATCTTCGGCGCGCTTATGCAGCGCGTGCCGCCCGCTGTGCTTCCCCAGAACCAGCCGCGTCTCGGGTACGCCTACGCTCTCCGGCGAGACGATTTCGTAGGTCAGGGGATTTTTTAAGTAACCATCCTGGTGAATGCCGGCCTCATGTGCAAAGGCATTTTCGCCAACAATCGCCTTGTTTGGTTGCGGGCCGAAACTGATGAATCGCGTGAGCGTCTGGCTGGCTGGGAACAGGTTCTGCGTATGAATCTTTGTTTCAAAAGGTAGACGCTCTTGGCGCGTCTTAATGGCCATCACGATCTCTTCGAGAGCGGCATTCCCGGCGCGCTCGCCAATTCCGTTGATCGTGCACTCAATCTGCCTGGCTCCGGCTTCTATGGCGGCCAGCGAATTCGCGACAGCCAGCCCCAGATCGTCATGGCAATGCACACTGACTATGGCGCGATCCCCCAGCGTCCTGACAATGCGGCCGATCAGCTCTGCGTATTCACTCGGAACCGAAAATCCGACCGTGTCGGGAAGATTCACCGTACGAGCGCCCGCTTCCACTACGGCTTGGCAGATAGCCTCGAGGTATTCGATGTCGGTGCGCGTGGCATCCTCCGCGGAAAACTCCACGTCATCCGTATAGTTGCGGGCCAATGATACTGCAGCGACGGCATCGTCCAACACCTGTTGCCTCGACTTTCGCAACTTATGTTTCAGGTGAATATCGCTGGTCGCAAGAAACGTATGGATACGCGGCCGCTTGGCGTGGCGGAGTGCCTCTGCCGCTCGTTCCACGTCTAGCGTACAAGAGCGGGCCAGCGCCGCGACTTGAACCCACGGAAATTGACGGCTTATTGCATCCACGGCTTCGAAATCGCCATCTGATGCGATAGGGAATCCGGCTTCCAAAATGTCAACACCAAGATCGACGAGCGCCGTTGCCATCTCCAGCTTTTCGCTGGTGGTCATGCTGCACCCCGGAGACTGCTCTCCGTCCCGTAGGGTAGTGTCGAATATGTAGACGCGGCTCAACTGCTGCTCTCCTATGGGTGGTTCAACTCCCTCCATCGTAATTTAATGTGCAAGATTATGCAAATTTATAGTTTTAGCAGCAACTATTAGCTATAATGATGACATAAACGCCTTGTCGGAGGGCGTTATGGAACTCTATCCTCTAAAAGTCTTCCTCACAGTTGCAACAGAACGCAGTTTTTCACGAGCAGGCGAGAAACTGTTACGCACCCAGCCTGCCATTTCTATCGCTATCCAGCGCTTGGAGAGCGATTTGAAGGAGAAGTTGATCGACCGCTCGGGCCGAGAACTGCTGCTGACGGATGCGGGACGCGTCGTTCTCGAATATGCCCGACGCTTTCAGAGCCTGGAATCCGACCTGGACAACGCGCTCCGTGAGCTGAGGGACAATTATTCGGGGCGGCTCGCTATCGGCGCCAATGAATCGACGTCGCTCTACTTGATCCAGCATATTGAGCAGTACCGGCGCCTATTTCCTAAAGTGAAAGTGCAGGTACGGCGTTCGGAGTCGAGCAAGATTCCCTCCCAATTGCTGGATGGTGAGCTAGAACTGGGAGTTATCAGTTACGACCCGGGTGACGATCATCTTCTTTCCGAGGTCATTTACAGCGACCGGCTCACGCTGATTGTTTCTCCGAAGCATCGGTTCGCGAACAGAACCGAGCTATCAATCGCGGAACTCGATATGGAAACCTTTATCGCGCACAACGTGATCTCACCGTACCGCGAGACAGTGCTTCGCGAATTTCAGCGGCACCGGGTTCCCCTGAACATGGACGTTGAGATGCCCACCATCGAGACCATCCGCCGACTGGTTCAGGACAACGAGGGCGTCGCGTTTGTACCGCGAATGTGCGTCGACCAAGAGCTGGCACAGGGCCTGCTTCGCGAAATTCGGGTGAAAGAACTGAACGTGGAGCGCAAAATCCGGCTGGTCTATCCGGCTAGACGCGCTTTGAGCCATGCGGCGAAGGCATTCCTGGAAGTGGTGCGGCGTGGGAGTCCGCAACCCGTACCTCTTAAAGAACCGGCATCGGCGTGAGCCGGCTGGGTTCGGCCATCCCCGACGACTCCATCGCGATCGCCGGAGCTGGAATTATCGGCTTATCCATCGCCTGGAAGCTTTCGCAACGGGGATGGCGAGTTACGGTATTTGACAAGGGAGAGATCGGCCGCGAGGCAAGTTGGGCGGGAGCGGGAATGCTCTCGCTTGGCGGCGAAGTGGATCAGCCATCCCGGTTCGCAACGCTGGCGGTCGAATCGCGCCGCCAATATCCGAGTTTTATTCGCGAATTGGAGAGCGTTTCCGATCGAGTCATCGACTATCAGGAATGTGGCGCTCTGGATCTGGCTTATTCCGCCGACGAGCTCGTGAGACTGGAGGTGCGAGCGGTAGCGCAGACCCGGCTCGGAATCGAATCGAGGGCAGTCACTACCAAACAAATCCAAACATTTTGGCCCAGAGTTGGATCAGAAGACCTGGCTGGCGGACGATTCTTTCCGGCCGATGCCATTGTCGATCCGCGCGATGTCACGGCGGCTTTGCAACGAGCCTGCGCTCGGGCCGGAGCCAAGCTCCTCCCCAAGTGCGCAGTTCTCGCGGCCACTGTCACCAAAGATGAAGTGGAGGTGCAAGCCGAATCCGGAGAGGAACGATTTCAGGCGATGGTTATCGCAGCAGGCGCCTGGAGCAGCTCGATTCCCATTGCGGGCATTCCGCCCATTCCGGCAGCGGAGCCGGTTCGAGGGCATCTCGTTGGCTTCCGCCAGCCAGAACAGACCTGCAACACGATCTTGCGGCATGCTCACACGTATTTACTTCAGCGTGCGAATGGGCTCCTGATCGCAGGCGCTTCGGTCGAACGTGTGGGGTTCGACCGCCTTATAAATCCTGAAATCGTGGCTTGGCTGGCCTCGGAAGCGGGTCGTGTTTTACCTCATTTGAATGAAACTGCCCCCGCGGAGGCTTGGATCGGTTTTCGGCCTGGTAGCAGCGATCTCCAAATCGGTTCCTGGCACTCCCGGCGGCTCTTTCTGGCTTATGGTCATTTCCGAAATGGAATTCTGTTGGCCCCGATTACGGCGAGTCTTGTGACAGACGATATCAACGCCAATTTGCGAACGCGGTAGCACGTTTTCGCTGTAGCTCGCCGAGCAATGCGGGGACGCGTGTGCGGCGTTTAAGAAGCGTTTCCAGCATTTGCTGCAGCGCGTCCTCATCACCGTCGAGCCAGCGCCGGGGAATCTCTTTCCATGCCGAATCGATGACCTCGACCGGAAAGTGTTCCACCATATCGAGCCAGGGCTGAAAGGAATCGACCGAGCGAACCTGGTCGTATACCGAGGTTCTAAAGTACAAACCTTGTAAGGGCGATTCCTGAAACTCCCAATGCGGTCCGTTGAACGCGAATCCGTGATCAATCATCTGAGCGAAAAACCCAATTCGGGGAGGCGTTTCGCCCTTCAATGGAGTCCAGTGTTTGGCGCGCGCACGGAAGAAGACAGCCTGACGGGAATCCGCATTCCCCACCCATTTATCGAATACGAGCATCCCGAGGAAGTCCACGCGATTTTCCAATTTTCCGAGCAGCTTATCCGGCAGGAAATCGAAAACGGCGACCCGGTCCGGATGCACCGCAAGCCGCGAACCAAAATGGATTCCGGATGGAACAGGCTCGCGGCGGGTTCCGATCGAGAGATATAGGTCGGGCGAATCCTCGATGAATTCCGGAGTGAGTTCGATCAGGGTCGTGTCGGGAACAAAGATTTGGAGATACCGGAGAAAAGCGCAGGCTAGCCATTCGTTAATCAGAATCCGGCGATGTTGAGGATTGTTAGTGAACTTGACAACGTAGAATTCGCCATCTTCAGCCTGAATCAGATGGGCCTGCGCTCCGCCTCGCATCTTGCGAATCAGTCTTGTTGCGCGAATGGGCATGTTGCGAGAGCGGATGAGAGAATCAGGCTAGTACCACATCCAATACAAGGAGCGAAGGCAACGAATGGCTGAAGAAACTTCCGAGAGCCACGCACAGCGGAGTCCCGACGAGCTCGCACTGGAACTAATGAAGTTCATCGCGGTGACGACTGGCTACGGTAAGGGCACACCTGTCGCAGGGTTCGGGGGGAAGGCACCGCGTTCGGCGGAAGAGTACACGGATTCGCTCTTGGAACTCTTCGATCGGTGCCGCTCCGCAGTGCGCAAGGAGCCGAAATAGCAGAAAACCACAGGGCCGGACCGTGTGAATCCGACCGGCCCTCCCGCTTATCTGCGGCGGGCCGTCTTCCTGCTGCTACTCTTCTTGCTAGCGGTTTTCTTGGCAGCCTTTCTTGACTGGGCTTTCTTGGCGCTCTTTTTAGACGTGGCTTTCTTTTGAGCTGTCTTCTTCTGCCCGGATTTCTTGGCCGCTTTCTTAGCGCCTTTAGCTGCGGTCTGCTTCATTCCTTTGCGTGCCGCAATCTTTCTTCCGGCGCTCTTCTTCTCGCTGGGGGCTTTCTTGGCCGGGGCGGCTTTTTTAGCAGCCGCGCCCGGGGCGCTCGACCTCTGAGATGCTTCCTTTGCCGACGTACTCGGTTCTTCACTCTGGCCGGCAGCGGTAGCTTTCTTTCGCGGAGAGGTTTTTCGAGCCGCACTCTTCTTAGCAGGCCCGCTCTCTTCTGTCTTGTGCCCGTCTTCCGTGGTCAGCTCATCGGCAACTTCCGAAGTTCCACGAAGCTCGTTCTCGCCATCCTGATCGGCGGAGTGCGCTTCCGAGTGAGAGGACGCCGGCTTGTGGGAAGCCGCAGCGGGCTTCCTGCTTTCCTCTTGAACTAACTCCTCTTCGTCGTCTTCCTCGTCCTCATCCTCATCGTCGTATTCGTCTTTTTCGGACTCCAATTCGACGTGTTCATCTTCGTAATCGAAGTCGTCATCTTCGTCTGGCATGAGCCAGTATATTGAACTCACTCAGTCCTCCTTCCGCAATACTTACTATGCATCGAGATGACGCGAGAAGCAAAATAATTTCGAGAAACCAGCGTGAGCGAGCGCAACTGCATAATCCGAGATCGGCCCGGGGGACCTCCTCCGGGCCGATTTCGGTACTCGTATTGATGCTGCCGCTATTCTAGGCTCGCGGTACGAAGCGCGGCCTTGCGATGCAAAACCTGAGCTGGTACGTGCCGCGTCGCAGCGACATGCGCCCTGTTTCGACCGGTGGCGGATTTCGTAGTTGCAACCGGATGATGAATACGACCATGAGCCGTTCTCATTCTCCGCGAGTTCATCTCCTCGTGGTAAGCCGCCGGAATTAACAGAACGTCGCCGGCTTCCAAAGAATCGGCTGCCCTATTTACCGCAACAATCTTTTGGGGTGCCAGGTGGTACGATCTCGCGATCGCGGCCAACGTGTCGCCAGACTCCACGTGGTGCAGACGCCAAGCGTTCCGGTTCTCCGGTGGTACCGTTTCAAGCGCCGCCTGCGTCCCTGATCCCGTTCCTTTCGGGACGTGGACAGAAAAACCGGCTGGCGCTATCGTCCGGAGTATTGACGGATTCAGGTCGCGAATAACTGATAGCGGCTGCATCGTCGCATCAGCTATCAAGTTCAGGTTCGTCGATGCGGCGAGTTGAATGGAGTCGTACTCTACTGGGACATCCGTTTCAATATTCTCCAGACCGTAATCCTGGGGATTCTTCGCCATGATAGTCATGGCCACAATAATCGGAACGTAATTGGCAGTTTCCTTGGGAAGTGCGTGACGTTTGAGCAGCTCCCAGTAATCGGCGTAGCCGGTCCGCTCAATGGCCCGGTCGACCCCTCCAGGGCCGCAATTGTACGCCGCTAGGGCCAGATACCAGTCGCCATAGCGAGCGCGGAGATCTTTCAAGTAATGCGCCGCTGCTCGCGTGGCCTTCTCTGGATCGAAGCGTTCGTCAAATGTGGAGGTGTGGACGAGATCATAATTAGCTCCTGTTTCAGAGATAAATTGCCACATTCCCACGGCACTCTTTCGCGATACCGCGCGCGGCAGGAATCCTGATTCCGCCTGGGCCAGGTATATCAATTCCTGCGGAACTCCCTCTTCGGTAAAAATCTTTTCGATCAGAGGCTTGTAGCGGCCCGACCGGCGAAAACCCGCAAGGAGAACCTGGCGCCCGCGATCTGCCGAGAAGTAGTGGACATAGCTAAGGACAGGATCAGTTAAGTCCAGCGGAATCCCTGAACTGGTCTGGTTCAGCTCGGTCTTCAGTTTCGGAGCGAGTTTCTCATCCACGGGGAACGTCATGTGACTGATTTCGTCGATGGGAGCCTCATCGAAGGCGACCGCATCATCCTCCTGGCGGCCAGACCCGAGCTTCTCAATATCAAAGCGATAGACCAAGTCACAAATCTCGTCGAGACGGCGTTCGATGCGGCGACGGTCGGGAAGATTATCCGGAGCGGTTAAAAGAACATCGACCGCCGAATCGAACTCGCTACGAGCGCCATCCAGGTCCCCTTCGAAATAGAGCTGCCGGCCGGCGTTGAAGTGTGAATCGGCCCGGCTTAGCCGCTCATCCGTCTCGGGAGAGTGAATTGAAGAGTCGTCGCTATTTGGGGATACGGAGGAAAGGAAGCCGAAGGCCGTCGCATCAGGCGTTTCATTGCTTGGAGCATCATACGGATCGTGTGCGGCAGGAGAAACTGCGGGCCCCGATGCGGGACCAGTAGCCGCCCATGCACTTCCGAACGAACTTACCGCCAAAAAAACGAATCCAGCCAGCAAGGGAAGTGATCGTCGCATCATCATTCGATAAGTAGCATTTATCGTTTGGCGAATTCCTAACGGAATCATCACTCTAACCCAGGCTGGAACACCCGGTCAAGTCTTATACTATCCGCCCGACTTCCAATTTTGGTATCAAATTCAAAACCTTATAGTACTCTTCGCCATAATAGAGTCTCGAAGCGACAAATCTGGAACGTCCGTTCTGTATTAAAGCGGTAGCCCGAAGTCAGCCATTCGACTGATTGGGTCCGTTAAATAACAGAAACACGAACGGTTCAGATATCTGCTTAGCGGGTAGGTACTGGCGTAATAGCCCGGTTACTGATCACGCGATCGATCATACCGTACTCCAATGCCGCTTCAGGTTCAAGGATGTAATCTCGATCGACATCGCGGGCAATCTTATCCACCGGCTGGCCAGTAGCGTCAGCGAGGATCTCATTTAGGGATTGGCGCATGCGCAGGATTTCGCGGGCGTAGATATCAATGTCTGCTGCCTGGCCCCCCAGACCGCTCATGGATGGTTGGTGAATCAAAATGCGCGAGTGCGGCAAACTGAATCTCTTTCCTCTGGTTCCGCATGCGAGCAGAACTGCCGCCATCGAAGCTGCCTGGCCTAAGCAGTAGGTGACGATATCTGGTTCGATCAGGCGCATGGTGTCCAGAATGGCGAGACCGGCGGTGATCGAGCCTCCGGGGGAATTGATGTAAAGAGAGATGTCCCGTTCGGGGTCTTCGGCGGCCAGAAATAGCATCTGAGCCATGATCAGATTGGCAACGTTGTCGTCGATTGGCGTGCCCAGAAAGATGATGTTCTCTTTCAAGAGTCGGGAGTAGATGTCGTAGGCCCTTTCGCCTCGCGACGTCTGCTCGACTACCATCGGTACGAGTACAGAATTATTCATCCAAGCTCCTTCACTCGCTTCACGGGAGCGAGAAGCGGGTGGCAACCCCATGATATAGGATGCGAGCAGGTCAGAAGTTCCCGGGTATCTCGGTTTATATCTACGTTGACGCTGGAAAATGCTTGCCTGATAGTGAAAGAAACGCCTTCTTTTCTTGGCTTTCCGGCAATACAAAAGGATGGTTCGTCCTCTTTTGAAACTTAGCGCTGGGTTTGTGACGAGCCTAATTATTTCGGCCCGGGCAGACGATATAGGTGGAGAGGCGAGGCAAAGTTGGGCTGACGATGAGAGTATTGATAGCCGACGATAGCGCCCCTTCACGAGCAATGCTGCGAAGCACGCTCACGAAGTGGGGCTATGAAGTTGTGACAGCGGAAAACGGCGCCCAAGCCTGGGATATTCTCGCGCAGCCGGACCCGCCTCCTTTGGCCATCCTGGATTGGGTAATGCCGCACATGACGGGGCCGGAAGTTTGCCGTAAAGTTAGGGAAACCTACCGGGAACCGGACACCTACATCCTCCTTCTCACTTCTAAGGCGACCAAGAGCGAAACGGTGGAAGGGCTCGAGGCGGGCGCAGATGACTACATTATTAAGCCTTTCGACCAACAGGAGCTGCAGGTCCGGCTACGGGCTGGTAAGCGCATCATCGATCTGCAGATGCGGATCCTAAACGCGCGCGAGGAGCTTCGCGAGCGGGCGAACAAGGACTTGCTCACGATGCTACCCAACCGTTCCGCCATCGGGACAGTGCTCGAGCAAGAACTGGCACGCTGTCACCGCGACCGTCGAACTGTGGGTATAGCGCTGCTGGATATTGATCATTTTAAAAAGATCAACGATACGTATGGCCATTTCGCGGGTGATGCCGTTCTCCGCGAGACGGCTTCGCGCCTCCGACTACACATGCGTCCCTACGATCAAGTGGGCCGGTACGGAGGAGAAGAATTCCTGGTTGTGTTGCCCAACTGCGAACTGGAACAGGCAACAAACCAAGCCGAGCGCATGCGCGAGATGCTGCACTCCGCTAAAATGATCGCGGACGGAACGGAAGTAAGTGTTTCCGCCAGCTTTGGAGTGACTGTTTCCGACGGCTCGGAGCGCACCGCGGAGGTATTTGTCCGGGTGGCCGATGAGGCGCTGTATCAAGCGAAGGCGCGTGGCCGCAATTGCGTGTCGAGCCTGCGCTTAGAACATTCGGCCCAGAGATGCGGGTAAGGGCGAGAACAATCGATTACCTGTTCCGCTGGTATACTAGCTCTGTCGCGCCCGTAGCTCAGCTGGATAGAGCGTCTGGCTACGAACCAGAAGGCCGGGAGTTCGAATCTCTCCGGGCGCACCAGTTGCACCCCTTCACGTAATCTCGCCATTAACACGCAGTGGTCGCGGCGCGCGGACTCGAATCAGGTTTTCATTCGCGCCAAGAAGTAGAGGCCCGCGAGCGAGAAGATGACATCGGGCGACCAGGCAGCCATCACGGCTGGAAGTTGATTGAGGTCGCCGATTTGATCGAACATGGTTCCAATCGTCCAATACGCAATGGCGATCCCGAAGCTGATCCCTACACCGGTCATGGTCCCGCGATTGCCAGCAACGAAAGCAAACGGAATGCTGAGAACCGCCATGATCAGGGCGAACAATGGCACCGCGAATTTCTTGTAATACTGAACTCGCAATGGCGTTGTGTCGATTCCGGTGGCCTGTAATTCCCGGATATAGCGGCCGAGTTCCTGGAAATTCATTTCCTTGTACTCTTTTTCTTCTTTAACGAACCAGGACGGTGGTTCGGTCAACTCCTGGAACGATGCGGAGCCGCGGAACAGTTTGTACGTATCGAACTCGTTTACGACAGTCTGGCTCATTCCGTTCTGGAAAATCCAGGTGTGCCGGTCCGGGTCCCACCGCGCACGATCCGCCGAAATCTGGTGCACAACCCGGAATGTCGCCGGATCGAGCTCGTAGACGTTCACGTTCGACATCACAGCATTCTTAGGATCGAGGAAGCTGTAATTGTAAATTCTCGAACCCTGCCCATACACCCACTGGCGGTCTGCCCGCAGATATGTCGCCACCGGTTTGTTCTTGATCTGCGCGCGCAGCATTTCCTGGCGGCGGTTCGCTCTAGGAATGTAGTAGTGATCGAATGCGAACAGGAGCGTACTGATGGCGAAGCTGACGACCAACACAGGCGCCGCCAGACGATGAACGCTTACGCCGCCGGCCTTGAAGGCGGTGACCTCGTTGTACTTCGTCAAGATACCGAAGCAGATGAGCGAGGCGACCAAGGTCCCGATCGGCGTGAGCTGGTATATGAGGCTGGGCGCCAGGTGATAGAGGTAATCGACCATGGTCGACATTGAGATGTCGTTCTTGATCATGTCGCCGAGCAGCTCGAAAAACGTAAACACCTCAATCAGGGACACCAGGGCTACAAGCAGAATCGCGAAGTAAAAAACAAAGCCGGCCAGGACGTAACGGTCGACCAGCATTGGCCGCAGGCCGAGCCGACGAAATGCCCCAATTCGGACTGGCCGCTCTGAAAAGAATCTCCTTCCTTTTACGACAGTCGCAAGCCTCATTCCCCAACGCTTCAGATAAGCGACCAGGTCTTGATCGCCCGGTTTTTCAAGGCGGGAAAGTAGAGCCACGCCTATAATCGCGAACATCGCATCCGGGGTCCAGACGGCGATGGGAACGGGCAGGCTGCCTTTCTTGGCGAGCCCGATCAAGGTGATGAAACTCAGGTAATAAAGGAACGCCATGACAACGGTCATCACAAAAGCCGCCGATTTTCCGCCTTTCCGGGAGGAAATGCCCAGAGGAATGCCGACGAGCGCCAGGAGCAGACAAGCCAAAGGAAGCGCAAACCGCTGATGCAACTCAATGGCGGCTTCCACGCGCTCCTCGCGCGATTGCGGCGGGTGATGGTACACGAGCTTATACAGCGGACCCGTATCCATCTCCTGAACGGTCTTATTGAGCTGCAGCTCTTCCTGCTTTTGAGCCTGCAAGGCTTCCACCTGAGTGGGTGCGGCGGTGCTGATGACCTTGCCTTCCTTATCCCGCTCGGTTGACCGGAAATTCTTCATGTCGAGAATAATGCGGTTGTTAACCGGGTCCGCGTGGGGAATGGCTTCCTCTGCCACAATGACGCGCGGTCCCGCGCCACGATCCCGGCCCTCGCGCTTTAATTCATCAGGGGGCGTCACGTCGGCGATAAACACGTCACGCCAGACGATCTGCTTCCCAAGCGCCTGAACGTTGCCGACGTACAGAACGGTATCCGGGAACTGTTCATCAAAGATCCGCGATTCAATTGCTCCGGTAAGCTGCGCAGCAGCGAAATTACGGGCCGCTTTGGATTCGAGGCGCAGAGACAAAGGTGTCAGCCAAAGAGAAGCGAGCGCAGTCGCAAGGAGGGCACAGAAGGCGAACAGGAGCACTGGCCGCAAGACCAAGATGCTCGAGATCCCCGATGCCCGCATGGCGGTGATCTCGCTATCGGCCGACATCCGGCTCAATCCAATCAAGATACCGACGAGCACACCCAACGGGAGGGCAAACGGAATGGTGGATGGCAAGGCGTACAAAAGCAGCTTGGCAATCACATGCCCGGGTGCCGAACTCTTGACTAATAGCGACGAGAGGCGCTCGATTGTCCGAAGGAACAGAACAAAAATGAAAAGCAGCGTTCCCAGCGTGGCACTGGTCAGGACTTCTTTGAAAATTGCTCTGCTGAGAATTCGCATGAAACGCTGACGGCCGCTCTTGTAAGCAGGGCGGGGCGAGTCAGAGTGGGCTGAGACGCAACTTCAGGATAACAGTGGACCGAGGGTGAGAATTTCGCGATGAGTTCGCAAAGTTATGACGCAGAAGGGCTCAGGCGCAGGTGATGGGCGCCCGCTGAACACCTGTCAAGCGTGATTTTGGATTGCCATACATGGAAAGGTGACCGGACATCCTCGGGGCGGATCGGATTGCCGGTCACCCGCTGTTCGATTAGGGCGCGAAGTACCCGGAGAGGTCCAGGATCAGTTGTGTCGTGCCGTTTGCGAAGGAATCGATCGAGCCGTTGGTGGTCGGTACAAGCGCCATGTTCGCGGTTGTCGCACCATCGAGTGCATTCAGGGTCGATACGAGAGGCTGTGTGACCCCATCCGGCCATAGCGCCAAATAACCCAAGGTCCCGTTGGGTACTACCGTGGCATTCAGCACCAACGCTTGCGCCCCTGCGGTGAGAGCACCGCAACTGCTGCCCGCCACATCGACTGTGAGCGGACCGCCGGTGAGGGCGCCCGAACTCGTACGCGTATCGAGCACGCGGCAGGGCGGCACCGTGCGCAACGAGAGGCCGCCGCTACCTGGCGGAGCGAAATACCCGTTCACGTCGATGACCAGATCCGTATCGCCGGTAGCGTACACGGAGATATCGCCGCTGGAACCGGCTGGCACAATGGCGGCATTTGCGGTTATGCCGCCGTTCAGTGCGTTCAGGGTTGAGACGTAAGGTTGGCCTTGCCGTGTAGGCCATACGGTGATAAAGCCAAGCGGGCCGTGCGGGACTGCTGTGAAATTCAGCGAGTAGGCTTGCGCACTGGAGGGAATGTTGCACTCGCTCGATATAACCGGGAATACCCGAGGAAGGCCGCCGGTCAGATATGGACCGCTCAGTGCCCCTTGCGGCAGCCGCGTGTCCGCAACACGGCAGGGCGTTACCGGATAAAACTGCAGAGTCGACGTGCCTGCAGGCACGAAATAGCCGTTAATATCCAGTACCAAATGAGTTGAGTTCGTCACGAACACATTTACACTCCCATTCGTTCCGGCTGGAACGATGGCGGCGTCCGCCTTGATGCGTCCGTCCGAGTTGAGCGTTGAGACTAAGGGTTGGCTCTGTCCAGTGGGCCAGATGGTCAGGTATCCAAGTTGCGCATCAGGCACAACGGTCACGTTCAGCGCGTATGCGGCGGCATTGGCGGGAATTTTGTTTTCGCAAGGCGAAACCGCCAGATTAGAAGCCGGAAGGTTAAATGTCCGCGTAGTGTTGGCTACCAGTTCCGGTCCGCCGAAGGGGCCGTCTGCGAGGCGCGTATCAACGAGACGGCAAGGCTTAATGGGGACAAACTGCATCGGCTGCCCGGCCGTTGCTTGCACAAAGGGCCAGACGGCACCGGTGTAGCTGTTATCGTCTGGGCCGCCGATTAGAGCGGTGGTCCCGCCTCCCGACAAGGCGACGGCAGTCCCCTGCTCGGCGTTGCCAACCGCTCCCATACCGAGAAGCTTGTTTCCCTGCTGGGTCCAAACGCCGCTGGAACGCGTAAAGGCCCAGGCCGCGCCAGCAGCGCTCGCATCAAAAGGACCTCCCTCGAGAGCCGTGTTCCCATCGGCGGACAGCGCCACTGAAAACCCTTGCTCGCTTTGGCCCACCGCTTCCGTACCGACCAGCTTGTTTCCCTGCTGGCTCCAGTGACCGTTGCCATCACGCGCGAAGACCCACATGGCACCCACGTTCGTGTTGTCGTTGGGGCCACCTACCACTGCGGTGTTCCCGTCAGCAGAAAGCGCCACAGCCCGACCTTGTTGAGGCGCACCCACAGCACCAGTGCCTGCCAGCTTGCTTCCTTGTTGAGTCCAGTTCCCGTTGACATCGCGAGTGAAGACCCACGAAGCACCTGACGAACTGTTGTCCAGAGGACCTCCGACAAACGCCGTATTGCCATCGGAAGAGAGCGTGACTGAAAAGCCCTGCTCGGTTTGGCCGACACCACCGGTGCCCACCAACTTGCTTCCTTGTTGGGTCCAATTACCGTTGGCATCCCGAGTGAAGACCCACACCGCACCAGCTCCGTTGGCATCGCCGGGGCCACCTACCAGAGCGGTGTTGCCATCAGACGATAGCGCGACCGACTGGCCCTGCTGCGATGGGCTCGTGGCTCCGGAGCCGATCAGCTTGTTTCCTTGTTGAGTCCAATTTCCGCTGCCGTCCCGCGTGAAGACCCATACGGCACCCGCGGCACCGTGATCGGCCGGGCCACCTACCAGAGCGGTATTGCCATCGGACGACAGCGCGACAGACTGGCCTTGTTGCGACGGAGTGATGGCGCCGGAACCGATTAACTTACTTCCTTGCTGAGTCCAGGTTCCGCTGCTGTCTCGCGTGAAAACCGCAGCCGCACCAGTGTAGCTGTTATCGCCGTAAAGACCGATCAGAGCGGTGTTACCGTCGGACGATAGTGCGACCGCGCCACCTTGAAAAGTTTTTCCATTTGGACCGGCATCTACCAGCTTGATCCCTTGCTGGGTGAAGACCTGCGCCGAGGCGACCGTACAAAAAGCCAACGCTGAGCACAAAAATACCGCTTGGAATCGCGAGAAATACACAGATGTCCTCCGTTCGGGAGAAGGGGTCCGAGGCCCCTTTTCCGCCGTCGTGGTTGGATCGTAACACGCGAAAGGTGCTCAGAGAAGTTCTGTACGTACTATCACTTATCGAAAAGCACTAAGGATTACAGGGAAATTGAACGAAATTGTCGCATCAAAAGCGGTCTTAATTTGGAACACTTAAGATGATTTCCCCGATCCTCAGCTCGCGAAGCGCCGGTTCAATCGCGGCACGATCGCCGACCACCATCCAGATCATGTGCTCAGGATTCAGAAGCAATTTGGCGCACGCTTCGACATCCGCAACGGCCAGCGCGGAGACGCGGCTGACGTAGGTGTCGTAGTAATCGAGCGGCAGACCCAGTTCGAGCAGATCTCCGAAGAGGTTGCCGATGGAATTCATCGTTTCGTGCGCTCCCGGAAGCTCGAAGATCTGCTGCTGTTTCACCTTTTCGAGCTCGTCTGGGCGGATCGGGTCGGCGCCGGTAATCCCGTTTAGCTCCTTCAGCATCTCCGAGATAGACTCGGCTGTCTTATCGCCTTGCACCGATGCATACGCCAGAAAGGGCCGTTGTGCGCGTGCGCCATACAACACCGAACCCGCGCCGTAAGACCAGTGCTTGTTTTCGCGCAAGTTCATGTTCAGACGGGCGCCGAACGTGCCCCCAAAGACGTTGTTCATGGTTTCGAGCGCGATTTCGGCATCGGCTCTGGGCGGAGGCGCAATGGTTCCAGCGAGAACGATGGAGTGTAGCGCGCCGGGTCTATCGACGAGATAAATGGTGGGTTTGCTCGGCTGCTTCACGGCGGCAAGATTCTTGACCGGCACATCCGCAGCCGGCCATGAAGCGAACAACTCTTGGATCTCCGGCTTTATTTCGGCGACCGTGGTATCACCGACAACGATGAGGGTGGCGTTGTTGGGCTTGAACCATGTGGCGTGAAAGCGGATAGCATCCTCGCGCGTCATTTTCTGGATGGTTTCCTCGGTTCCTGAGCCGGTCAGTGGGGCACCATAAGCGTGATGCGATCCGTACAGAATAGGCGGCAGCGCCCGGAGGGCCATCTGCAGAGGAGTGACCTTCTCATTCGCGATGGTTGCGAGCTGAAGGTACCGCTGGCGCTCGAAATCGGCTTCGGGGAAGGCTGGATGGAGAATAATGTCGGCGTAAAGATCGAGCGCCTCGCGCAAGGTGGCTTTGAGGGCTGAAACATACACCGTCGATAAGTCGAGATTGCAGCCACTCGTGAGTTGAGCGCCCAACGCTTGCAATTCATCGCTGATTTCAAGAGCGCTGCGTCGAGCCGTGCCGCCGGTGAGAAGCGTGGCAGTCAGGCGGGCTGTACCGGGAGAGGCGAACTGGTCCGCGGCAAAGCCGGCGTTGACGTCGAGCCAGAAATTTACGACGGGAATTTCGTGCCGCTCGGCGACAAGCAGGCGCAAACCGTTCGAGAGCCGGTCCTCCTGCAAACGGGGAAGCTTTAGCTCGTGGGGTGCACCGAATTCGGGAGAGTGCGTTCGATCAGAAGCCGGCGAAGCGGCGGGAGCAGCGGCTGAGAACGGATGAACTTCGAGTGCATATACGCCATCCGAGAGCCAAGCTTGAGCGGCTTCGCGGAGATCGGCAATGGTCGCCCGTTCCAGATTCAGCAGCCTGCTCCGGTAGCCTTGTGGCGAGCCAAAGTAGGTTTGACTGGTCGCGAGAATGTCTGATTTTCCGCCGAAGCCGCCGATGCGCTCCACTCCGCGGACAAAACCGGCATAGGATTGCGTCTTGAGGCGCTGCAGCTCCCTCTCGGTTGGCCCCTCGTTGAGAAAGCGGGACAGTTCCTCGTCTACCGCGCGCTCCACCTTTTGAATATTCACGCCTTGTTTAGCCGTGGCGGCGATGACGAACTGACTTCCGATCTCACGCTCATCGAGATAGGCCGCCACCTGCGTGGCGATCTGATCGTCATACACAAGACGCTTGTATAAGCGCGATGTCTTGCCGCTCGAGAGGACGCCGGACACGAGGCGAAGATAATCAGCGGCAGGCGTGCGGTAACCGGGGACGTTCCAGATCTTATACAGACGGGCTTGCGGGACGCGATCCTGAACCGCTTCCCGGTGCTCGCCGGTCATCTTAGCGATCCATTCGCGTTGATGGGCAACAGGGGGACCGGGCGGTATATCACCGAAGTAGCGCCGCACGCGCTCGCGCGCATCGGCCGGGGTGATGTCGCCGGCCACGACGAGAACGGCGTTTGACGGGGTGTAGTAGGTTTTGAACCACTCACGGACATCTTCGAGCGAGGCGGAATCAAGATCTTCCATCGAACCGATGACGGTATGGTCGTACGGATGCCCGACCGGGTAGGTCGATTTGACAACGAGATCCTCGACAACGGCGTAGGGCTGATTCTCGCTTTGCCGCTTTTCGTTCTGGACGACGCCGCGCTGTAGATCGAGCACTTCCGGGCTGATCGTGTTGTAGAAATGGCCCATGCGGTCGGATTCGGCAAACAGCGCGTAATCGAGCGCGGAGGTGGGGACGTTTTCGAAATAGTTGGTGCGGTCTTCGCTGGTAGTGCCGTTCAGATCGGTGGCGCCGATCTTCTCCATGGCCTCGATGTAGCTTCCCTGAAGATGCTCACTACCGCCGAACATCAGGTGCTCGAAGAGATGCGCAAAGCCGGTTTTTCCGCGCTTTTCGTTCTTAGAACCTACGTGATACCAAAGGTTTAGCGCGACTATGGGCGTCTTGTGATCCTCGTGAAGCAGGACCGTCAGGGCATTGTCGAGCACAAATTCGTCACAGGGGATTTGAAGGTCTGAGAATCGCATTCCGGCGTGAAACGTCACGATAGCAGATGGAAATCTGCCGATCGAGGCGTCTCACTCGTATCTTAGGGCGGTCAGAGGATCCACCCGAAGAGCACGGGCCGCAGGGGCGAGCGTGGCGAGCAGAGCGACAGCACTAAGCGCGCCGACGACTGCAAGGAACGCAGTCGAGTCGAAAGCGCTGAGACCGGGAACCAGAAAGAATGCAAGGGGCCGCATGGCAAAGAGGGCCAGAGTCAGGCCCACCACAATTCCGCAGCCCGCCAGCGTCAGGCTGTGACGGCAGATGATACGAATCACGTCAGCAGGCGTTGCGCCCAGCGCCACCCTTAGCCCGATTTCCCGCGTGCGGCGCGAAACCGAATACAGCAACACTCCATAAAGTCCGATAGCGGCCAGAGCGAGACCGAGGATTCCCATTGCTCCGAGTGTTATAGCGGCAGCCTGGCTAGGGAGCAGCGCCAATGTCAACGCTTGATTCATCGGTTTCGTCTCGATGGCGGCGGTCGCGTCCAGGTGGCCCAACGTGTCGTTGATCGGTTTTACGTAAGGCGCTGGCGAACTCGCTACCCGGATGAGAAAGTGCAGATTGATCGGCTCGTTGTAAGCGAAGTATGGTTCATACACGGCAAGGCGCTGGTTTTCGCTAAGAGTGAAGTACTTACTATCCTTGGCGACGCCTACGACAAGCTTGGGCTTGTCATTCGGGAGATTCGTATTGATCGTGTGACCGATCGGATCCGTTTGGCCGAAGACCGTGCGGGCGAACGTCTCGTTTACGATCGCAACGGGTTGAGAACCCTTCCGATCGGCCGCGGAAAACTCTCCTCCACGCAGGATGGGAACGCCAATGGTGCGGAAGTAGTCCGGACCGACATTGTTGCATTCGTATTGAACGTGAATCGGAGTCGACGAGGGCACGTCTGTTTGAATTTGTGTCCCGATGACGCAGTTATCGTTCAAGGGAACTCGCTGCGCGATTGCGGCCGATTCCACGCCAGGCAGAGACCGCAACCGATCGAGAGCGGTGTGCACGAGCGCCATCTGTTTTCTTTGATCGGGATCCGCGTATGCGTACTTCTCGGGTACAAGCCGCGTGTAAGCCCAGATCGTATGGTGAACATCGAAACCTGGGTTCATGGTGGTAGCTCGCAGCAGGTTATGCAAGAAGAGAAAGCCGGCCGCTAGCAGCACGATCGAAACGGCGAGTTGGCCGGCGACCAAAGTGCTTCGCAGATTCCAGGTGCGTGCGGTCTGACGCTCGTCCTGCTTTAGCGCGTTGTTGATGTCCCGACGGACTGCCTTGAGCGCGGGCAGCAAGCCGCAAGCGAGCGCGCTCGCGAGCACCAAGCCGAGGGAGTACCATAGCAAACGCCAATCGGGCTCAATGACAAGGCGAATCGGGACGGGCAACGGTAAAGCGAGGCGATTCAGGAGCTTTGCGCAGACGACGTCAACGACTAGGCCAGCCAAAGCTCCCAGAGTTGACAGCAGTAAGCTTTCGGCGAGCAGGTGACGGACGATTCGCCTCCGGCTGGCGCCGAGCGAAAGACGGACGGCCAGTTCCTGCGAGCGGCTGGAGGCCCGCGCCAACAACAGGCTGGCGACATTGGTGCAAGCGATCAGCAGCACCAGTCCAACGACAATGAGGAGCATGAGGAAAAACGCCGTGACCGCGCCAGGCATTTGCTGATTCAGGAGGTCGAAGCCGGTCACACCCGTTACTCGCGTGTTTTTGTCCGTCCGCTTCCAGGTATCGTACGGATGGATGTGATCGAGTTGCTCAAGAACAGCTAGAAGACGCGCACGTGCAATGGCAGAGGTCCTGCCTTTCGGTAGGCGGGCATACACTTGCACGTATTCATCGTCATGCGCAACTGGCACGTAAACTTCTGGCGAAACACCGAAGCCGAAAATGGAGCGATTATTCTCGGGAAGCACTCCTACGACCGTGTACAGTCGACCTTCGAGAATTATCTTGCGTCCGAGAACGGCCGGGTCCTGCGCGAACCTGCTGCGCCAGATGCGGTAGGAGAGGACCGCTGTATCCGTTTCGCCCGGAGCGATGCCGCGGCCCAGAAGAAACGGGATTCCCAGTGTTTTAAAAAAATCGTCTGTGACCACTCCCGCGTAGAACCGGCTGGTCCGATCGCCTTCTCGCCAGTTCACTTCGCGCTCGACATTGATCCCAGCCATTCCGTCAAAGATGTGCGCGTCGCGCAGAAACTTGTAATCGGTCATCGACGCCGCGCTGTTGCCGGCCTCCCGGATGGCAATAAGGGACGCGCTGTCACGGCAGGAAGGCTGGCTGAATAGAAAGCTGGTTGTGATGTTGAAGATCGTGGCGTTGGCGCCGATTCCCAGTGCGAGACAAAGGATGGCGGTCAGGGCGAAGCCGGGATTCCGGCGGAAAGCGCGGGCCGCATAACGCAGATCGGAGAACAACTCCTCCAACCACCGCATCTGCCATGCACCCGAAGTGTTCTCGGCCGCTTTCATTCGCGAGCCGAATTCGCGGCTGGCGCGTATCGAGGCCTCGGCGCGGGATATGCCGCTCCGCTCGAGTTCCTCCGTACGGCTCTCGATATGGAATTGCATTTCATCGGCAAGTTCGGAATGAAAACGAGACTGGTTAGCCAGCCAGCGCAGCTTAAAGTAGATTTCTCGAAGTAATGCCATGGACTCGGCTCCTCACGCCGTCTTCATCACGAGCTGGATAGCGCTCACCAGCTTGTCGAACTCATTGGCTTCGGCTGCGAGTCGCTTCTGGCCCTCGCGTGTGAGGCGATAGAAGCGTGCTTTCCGATTCGTCTCCGAAGTCCCCCACTCGGAACTCAGCCAACCTTTCAGCAGCATCCGATTCAGCGCCGGATAGAGCGAACCCTCCTCGACGTCCAGGGCGTCGGCGGAGCACTGCTTGATGCGGCGAGCAATCGCGTATCCATGGAGTGGACCAGCAGCGAGGGTACGCAGAATCAGCATGTAGAGCGTACCGGGAAGAAGTTGGAGGGATTCGTCGGACATCTTGCCCTTTCCCTACTATATATAGCTTGGACAGGGGAAAGAATCAAGCCGCCTGCCGTAGAGTGAAGACATGGTGATTTGGACTTGGGTCGAAGGAGCGCTTTCCGACGGGAGGCCGATGTGGCTTTACATTGCGGAGGAGAGTGGGAACATTGTCCAGTCCAGCGTGTGCGACGACCAGCATCCGCGAACCGAGGACGAGTTTATCAGCCAATTCGGCGGTCGAGTGCTGCGCGCAGAATCGGACGTGCTGTCTCGAGCCGCGGCTCAGGTCGCCGAGTATTTTGCAGGGGTGCGGCTGGACTTCGATTTGCCCTTTTACCTGGCAGGCACGCCGTTTCAACGCAGCGTTTGGAACCAGCTGCTTCAAATTCCGTTCGGTGTGACTCGTACCTATGGAGAACTCGCGGAAACGATTGGACACCCGACCGCCTTCCGGGCCGTCGGCAATGCGAACGGACGCAACAATCTGCCGGTTTTTGTGCCTTGTCATCGGGTGCTGGCTTCGGGCGGCAAGCTGGGTGGATTCACCGGCGGAATCGGTCTCAAGAAACGGCTTCTGGCGCATGAAGCCGCGGTGCTAGCAGCGCGGCGGGCGGCTTAGTAGAAGGCTGCTCAGGAAGCCACTTTTCCCGAGCTGCAACGCCTGAGCGCGGTTTCGAGCAGATCGAGAAAACGGGTCTCGTCTTCCACTTCCAGACCAATCTCAAGCCAGGCGAGTTCGAGCGGTGCAATCGCCTTCTCCAAATGGCCGGGGCAGTTGATCCGATCCTTTTCCGTAGTTACAAGAATCTCGGCGCCTTGAATCATGGCTTGGTGCGCGAGCCGCTGCAGCTCAAAGGGTTTGTACAGGTGGTGATCGGGGAAGGTCCAGCGGAACACTACATCCAGGCCGAGCGATTCCAGGGTTCGCCAGAAACTTTCGGGATTGCCTAAACCGCAGAACGCTCCGAGGCGGCGGCCGTCCATGCTTGGAATGTGGCGCCCGGTCGAGTAATCCCGCCAGCTCCGAGTAACGAGCCGGGTTCGGAAGACAGGAGCCGCGGGATTATATGTACGGAGCCGTTCTGCAATGGCCGCAAAGCGGACATCGTTTTCAGAGCGCGTAACAACAAACGCATGGGCCCTGGCCAGGGCCGTGAGTGGCTCGCGGAGTCGTCCGATGGGTACGAGTTCCTCACGACCGAAGGGGTCCAGCCCGTCAATAACGACAATGTCGAAATCACGCAGTAGCCGGGCATGTTGGAAGCCGTCATCGAGAAGCAGGACGCCTATATCGGGAAATTGTCGAAGAAGGATTTGCGCCGTCGAGTAGCGGTCCTCCCCGATCCCGACGGGGACCAGACCGGAGCGAAGAAAGATCTGAGCTTCATCGCCAGTGAAGGCGGAGGGTACTTTCGCGCCCGGGGCAAAGACAAGACTTCGGGCGGGAGTCTGACGCTTGTAGCCTCGGGTGAGGATAGCTGGTGCATAGTTCCTCTCCAGCAGCCGCTCTGCGAGATATGTGGTGAACGGCGTCTTCCCCGATCCACCAACCGTGATGCCACCTATGCTGATGACGGGCGCCGGTAACGGGAGCACGAGAGCAGACGCTGCTTCCGCACGCTTTCGTTTGAGGTATCCGCCCTCGCGCCAAAGCAGAGCCAAAGGCCGCAGCAGGCAATCGGCGAGCATACTGAGCTGGGGCTTCACTGTTGCGGCGTGGTACAGCTTGACGAGACGATTAGCGATAAGTACGGAAGCACCACGCGCGCTCCGGACGACTTGGCGCGCTCGATTACCTATGTTAGCGGCGCAGGCCGGATCGGACAGCAAACCTGCAATGGCAGATTGGAGCTCGCTTGGACTTCGAATTTGAATAAGCGCCTGGGATTCTAAAAAATCCTGCGTAATTGCCTCGAAGTTATGCATGTGTGGGCCAACGACGACCGGCAGCCCAGACGCGGCGGGTTCGATAACGTTGTGGCCTCCGCGAGGAGCTAGGGAACCTCCCACAAAAGCTACAGTGCATCGCCGATAGGCGCCCGCGAGTTCACCCATTGTGTCAAGCAACAAAACGCCCGGTAGATGTAGCTGCGCCACCGCGCCGGAACGCATCGCACTTCGCCGGATAAAGGAGACCTGCGTCCGTTCAAGAAGGCGCGCCACTTGATCGAATCGAGCGGGCTGGCGCGGAGCAAGAATTAGCAAGAGCTTAGGGAATTGCCCCGCGAGAGCGCGGAACGCCTCGATGACAATCTCATCTTCGTTTACATAGTGTTTCTCAAAACTGCCGCGCTCGTTTGGCCCGACCGTGCTGGCCGCAATCCAGACATGCTCGGCGCCAAAGGTTCGGATGTCGGTTTCGGGAGGCAGGGCAGCGGCGTCGTATTTCAGATTTCCCGCGGTCTCGATAGAAGCGGGCTGAGCGCCGAGCACGAGATAGCGCGCCTTGTCGGTCGCCCCTTGCACGAACAGGAGGTCCGGTAGGCGGACGACTGGCGCAAAGAAGCGTCTCCATTGGCGATAGCGCGGCCAAGTACGATTAGAGATACGGCCATTTACGATAGCGAGCTTCGCGCCGGTTCGTTTGGTTTCGAAAAACAGGTTCGGCCAGATCTCAGTCTCAAACACAACTAGCAGCGCGGGGCGAATCGCGTGCAAAGTTCTACGCACGCACGAGGCGTAATCGAGGGGAGCGTAGAAAACACCTTCGACCAGGCCCGAAGTCTGGCGATGCGCGGCATTTCGGCCGGCAACAGTGGATGTGGAAAGATAGATCGGAACGAGCGGAAGCGCGGTGCGAAGCGCCTGGATTAGAGGAAGGGCGCTGGCAACTTCGCCGACCGAGACGGCATGCAACCAGATGCTGCCCGGCTTCGTCCGAGTGAAGCGTCGGGGCAAAGATCCCATACGCTCGCGAAAGCGGGAGCGGTAATGGCGCTTGGCGAGGAGCCGCGCTGCGAAATAGAAAAAGACGAATGGTAAGGAAACGAGCTGGAGAAAGCGATAGAAGAGAATGGCGCGGGTGATTCCGAAGACTGGTTTCGTGATTTCGAGTATAGCGTTGGCGGCAGTAATAGCGGCGTTGACGCTCACGGCCGAAGAGAAGCGGTTTCAAGCGGCCGCGGCGAGCGCATACTCGCATCAAACATCGGATCAAGTGACAGTGGGGGCGAAGGCCTTCGATAACGAGCAGCTCACGGCGCAAGCGTTCGGCAAAAAGACGGACCTGTTGCGGTATGGCGTGCTGCCGGTGCTGGTGGTCATTGAGAACAAGCGCAGTAAGGCGCTGGATTTGAGGAATCTAGAAGTCAATCTAGTGGGCGCGGACGGGCGGCATGTGACCGCCATCAGCCCCGAGGACATTCCGTTTTTGGGCACGTCGGGCAAACATCCGAGCGAGTCGCCGGTTCCGCTTCCATTACCAAAGAAGAAGAACCCGCTGAACTCGCCGGACATCGTGAGCCGGGCATTCAGCGCAAAAATGCTGCCGCCGGGCGATTCCGCCACTGGTTTTTTCTATTTCGAAGCGCGCTCGGAACCAGGCGACAAGTTGTATCTGAACGGGCTTCGAGATGCGCGGTCAGGGCAGGACATTTTGTATTTCGAGTTTTCGATGGACGAGTAGGCCGGAGTTTTAGGCCCGAACGGCTTCCGGCTTTGCCGACATAGGTTGCGCGCGCTGGCGCCGAGAAATAAGAATTCCGACGCCGAGCAGGAGGAGGGCCAGCGCGATCCACTGGGTGATCGAAAAGGGTCCGATCAACGCTTGCTCGTGCACGCGATAGAACTCAATAATAAAGCGCGCGATGGAGTAAAGGACCAGATATAAGCCAATAATCTCGCCGGAACGGTGGCTGCGGGTCGCGCGGCGGTAGAGAAAGAAAAAAATCAGCAGGTCAGCCGCAGATTCGTAGAGCTGTACCGGGTGCAGCTTAACATTCAAGGGCACAGGCGCCGCGAAATCAGAGCGGAATCGCACACCCCAAGGGAAGGAACATTCCCGACCCCAGCAACAACCGGCCGCAAAG
>JAFATG010000142.1 GCA_019244055.1 Acidobacteriaceae bacterium
TCGATGTGTGTAGCAGAAGACCAGCTTGTTGACGGATCACCCGCGTAATCCGCGGGTGGGCGTAGCCAAGCGAATTCACGCCGATGCCGCTGATGAGATCAAGGTAGCGGTTCCCTTCGAGATCGTAAACATAGCAGCCTTTCCCGCGGTGCAGTGCCAGCGGGTACCGGGCGTAATTTTGAAGCAGGTAATTTCGCTCGAGCTCCATGATGTCGTGGAGCGGAGAGGTCACTTCTGGTTCAGGAGAAAAGGTAGTGGCCATTACCTCATGATACGGAGCGCGCGATACAACCCTGTCTATCTGTAATTGAAGTAGACCAGCCCGTTACGATAGTCAATCGTGATGGAGCGAAATAGCGTGAGGGTTGGAAAGCCAAGAATGCCGGCCATGCGAACTTCCTGATGCTGCGGGGCGTTGTTGAGGTTGAACGAGGTCAGGCCCAGATTGCTCTGGCGGAAATGAGCGAAGTGCAGCTCCGCGCTGTCCGCTTCAAACACGTCCTTGACTTCGCCCGATACTCCCCTGATACGTTTGCTATCGTCGCTGTGGACTTTGGTTGATAGACGAGCAAACGTTGAGTCAATATCAGAACTTTGGGCTCCAGTGTCAATCAGAAACAGGCCAGTGGTCTTCCGGTTCACTTCGGTCGAGATCAGCAACCGATGTCCGAAACGGAAAACAGGAGTGAAGTCAGCCTCATCAGGAGGGATCACGCGATCATAGCCCTGCGGATTTGGCGGACGCCGAGGTTGCGGCTTCAGACGGAGTTTTCGGTTGAGGAAGTCGATCGTGATGACATAGTTCGAGAAGACGTCTGTTCCGATAAGGCCGTCCTCATCGTCGCCCGCCACTCGGGCTTTTCCAGACATTCCACGCAGAATGCAGGCCCGAAATTTCAGCGAACCGATTTGGCACTCATCCGCTACGGCCGCGAAGCTCTTCCTTGTGCCTTTGTCGCCAATGCCCCACGACTCGCCGGAGCCCAAGTGATTCAGCTCTGCCTTATCGATGGTGTCTTCTCTTAAAACGATGCCGCTCGCGCCCGTGTCCAGGAGGAGACGCAACGGCTTACGAGCACCAATCCGAAGCTCCAGGCCGGCGCCGATCAATCTACCGGATCCGCGCGTAATGGATATTAAGCGAATTGCGCTCTCCTGGCCACCATTCTCCATCTCAAACGGTCTACGCGTATCCAGCTCTTGCGCGATTTCCACGGAGGTAGCCCTCGCTCGTTCGGATTGGCTGTAGAGCCAGGGATGGGCCGCGACAAAGGGCGGCAAAAGCTCGCTGCGTTTCGGCTCAGGTAAGTAGGCGAGGAATCTCTGCGTGATGAAAGCGTCTTCTGGGTCCAATTCATGGGCTTTCATGCAGAACCATCGCGCGGTGCGGTAGAAACAGGCTGCGCGATAGAGCCGCGATAGACCAAAACACGCGCGAGGCGTCTCCTTGATCTTGATGGCAGCTCTGAACAGCTTTTCGGCTTCCGGCATGTCGCCCAGGTAGAACGCAAATTCACCGCGGGCCCCGAGAACTTCAGGCGCATTCGGGAAATTGATGGCATCCGCAGCGGCCGCTTCCATCGCATCCTCCACGCGTTCTCGGTAAACCAATGAAGAAAGCAGTGCCGCGGTCAATACGGGGTCGTTGCGGTTCGCGGCAAGCGCGGATTGCAGCAGTGGGATGGCTTTTTCGTAGTCGGCGTCCTCATACGCGGCTAGCGCAGGATTGGTACCCCCAAATAGTTGGGCCGAACTGAGGAAAGCGCTTGAAACGAAAACAGCCGTAACCCAGATTCGCATGACGAGTTGAGGCGCTATGCTAGCACACCGGATACGTGAAGAAGTTTCTCGACTCGACTCTCCAGAATTTTGTCCGGGTCGGACTTAAGCGGTTTACTGTGCTCGGCAAAACCTGCTTCAACTGCCGCTCGCGGAATCAGACCTACCAATTCGGTCCCCTCAACCTCCACCCCTTGCGCCGCCGCTAACCGCATCACCTCCTCATACACGACGTACACAGATGTCTGGTGGTAATCTGTGAAATTCATCGAAATCTGGACGCGGTTTCGCGAGGCAAGCGGAAGTCCAAGAGCTTTAACGTTTGGAAAACCTCCGTTGCTGGCGCGAATTCGCCGGGCGATCGAGCGCGCCAACTGGAGATCGTTAGTCTTCAGATTGATATTGAAAGCGATCAGTACCTTACGCGCGCCTACCAGGACCGCTCCGGCGGTGGGATGAAGCCCCGGTCCCCCCAGATCCGGAGCTTTTGTCTGGTCCACTAGAGCAGCTTCGCGCAAGCCTTCGAACTGGCCGCGCCGGACGTCTTCGAGCTTGATTCGATCCGGGCGCATCGCAACAGCTTCGTAGAAATAGACCGGGATTCCGAGCTCGTGCCAGATCCGTTCTCCAGCTCTGTGCGCAATCCGGACACATTCTTCCATGCTGGTTTGCCCGAGCGGAACGAAGGGCAGCACGTCGAGCGCGCCCACTCTGGGATGAACGCCACGATGGGTGTTGAGGTCGATCAGCTCGGCGGCGGTGCGGACGGCTCGGACAGCGGCTTCCAAAACAGCCTCAGGAGAGCCGGCAAACGTGATAACACAGCGATTGTGGTCGGAGTCGCTGGTGCGATCTAAGACAGCGACTCCCGGGACTGCGTCGATGGCTCGCTGCAGTGCATCCACGCGCATCAGATCCCGACCCTCCGAAAAGTTCGGAACACATTCGATGAGAGACGCGTTCAGGTCGTCCCCACTTTCCAGCGAGTCCGGTTATAGACCAGGTTTCCTTCGCGTATCGCCATCACAACATTGTTGATGCCGAAGCGTCGTGGAATCTCGCGATAATCCGGGACGTTGAGGACGAGAAGGTCGGCGCGCTTGCCACACTCGAGGCTGCCGGTAATGTGGCCATAGCCGATCGCGTGAGCGGCGTTGATAGTGGCTGCGGTGATCGCCTCCTCAGTGCTGAGATGCAGCCGCAGAACAGCCAGTGAGAGAGCTGTCTGCATGCTGAAAGTAGGCGCCTCATTCGCATCGTAGCCGCTCGAAAGAGCGAGCCCGGCGCCGCAATCGATGAGCTGCCGGACGGCATCTCCGCCGCGTTCCTCCAGGATCTCGATCCCGGGAGAAAAGATCGAAATTGCTTGCGAATCCGCTAGAGCTGAACATTCGTCGCTCGTGATCGAGCAAGGGCACCCAACGGTTACCGGCTTAATTCGAGCCAGCAGCATCCGCAATAAATGCGGCGAGCCGCCCGGCCAAAGAAAATTCACATCCAAATTGGACGGGCATGTGGCATTCCAACTATCACCATCTAGCCCTTGGCTCGATTCCGGCGTTATCTCAACGAACTGCGCGAGCTTCCGACTGGCCAGCATTTTGCGAGCAGTAGCGAAATTGTCACAGGGTACGGAGCCGTCGTCGTGTGCGTGTTGTGAAGGTAGGCGCCAGCTCGAAACTATGCCGACGGGTGAGTTCGTTATCGAGGCTAGCTGGCGCAGCGCTGAAAGACCCGCGCGAAGATCGCCATTCCCGCCGCTTACGGAAACGCGCAGATTCAGCGTGCCATGCTGCATGCAGGCTTTCAGCAACGCGAAAGTCTCCGCGCGAAAATCATGCCTTTGGCGGCTCTTAACTCGATCTCGCAGCGGTAAAGTGAGGCGCACTCCTGGATCGGCGAATGCGGGCATGATGATGGCATTCTCGACCTCGATTTCAGGAGCCGCACGCGCTTCTTTAAGGTTTTCGATACGCCTCGTTGGTCCGACCGAAGCGATCTTGCCGTCCCGGATAAGGACCGAACCGTCCTCGATGATGTGAAGATTTCTGAGGTTGGCACCCCGGCGCACATCACTCGGGCCGTGCAATGTCAACACTTGCCTAGCCCCGCGAAGGAGAAGTAGTTGTGCCAAACGCGGTGGAACTTATGTCGCCATGATAACTCGAAGTTAGGGTTACCCAGCATTTAGTTGCCGCAGCAACACTGGATAGAACAGAAAATCGCGGAGGAATGCGTATAACGTGATTGCAATGGCGATGCCCGCGGCAGTTTTCCAGAACATCTCGCGCGGGGAGTTTGGCAGGCCGGGTAAGCCGGCAATCAGCCCGACGATGAAGCCGCCGATGAAGCCGCCGACGTGCGCCGCGAGATCTACCCCTGGTATGAAACTCATGACCAATCCCAAAATCAGCCACGATCCGTAATGCGCGCGAACCGCTTGAGTAAGCGGATCTGAGCGTTGCCGTACTCCCATCGCCAGCATGATGCCGAACATTCCAAAACAGGCGGCGGAAGCACCCAGCGAGAGGCTGCCCGGTGACCACAAAAGGCTGCAAAAAAATCCGGTAAAAGTCGAAAAGATATACGCGACAAACAGCCGTGCTGTGCCGTAGAATTGCTCGACTTCGGTGACCAAGACCCAGAGCGCCCAGGCATTCATGGCGATATGCAAGAACCCGCCGTGGAGAAATCCGGCGGTGAGCAAACGCCACCATTGGCCGGCATAGATTAATTGGGCGTACTTGGCCCCGAACAGGACACCAACTTGCCCCGGGATGTTGACGCCGCCTGTCATCTTGTAGCTGACGCCCAACTCCGCGAGGAAGAATGCGACATTGATGGCAATGATAATGATTGCCGTGAGGTTCGCACGAGGCAATAAAGAAGCAGCAAACTGGCTGGCCCTCATATCGATCGCACGAGGACCAAGCTGTACGCCGCAATATGGGCAGACGCGATCGCTAATGGTTACGAACGCCCGGCAATTCGGGCACATGCGGCGTTTCTCCACCGCTTCATTGTAGCGGCGGGTGACGTTTCTTTCCTTGGAGCACCCGAGATATCATCGTCTGACTGGCCGTTGAATGGAGGAGGCGCGTGTTCCTGAACGACCTGAAGTACGCATGGCGTCGCCTGCGTAGCAGCCCGGTGTTCACCATTGCCGCGGTTGTCACGATTGCGTTGGGAATTGGCGCCACGACCGCGATATTCAGCGTCACGAACGCAGTGCTGTTGCGCTCGCTTAATTACAGAGACTCCAATCGCCTGGTGGTCGCGATCGGCGAAATGCGAAAGCGGAACGTCACTGACTGGCCCTTTTCCAATGCCGATTTTTTCGACCTGCGAAATGGCACCAGACCGGCCTTTGAGGATATGGCCGCAGTCGCCACGGGCCGCGGAATACTGCCTCGGGCGGATGGATCTTTAGAACAGGTTCGTTTCGCGCAAGTCACGCCAGACTTTTTCCGATTGATGGGTGCGCATATTGCGATCGGACGGGATTTCAATAAAGAGGATGGTCAACCTCAGCCTCTGGTGCCTACGGTAGCAACGCCTGCAGCAACTCCGCAGCATTTGCCGACAATTGCGATTTTGAGTTACGAATACTGGCAGCGCCGCTACGGAGGAAGCCGGGACATACTTGGCCATACCTTAACGCCGGGAAGGGCCGGAGCGATCCAGATTGTCGGCGTGCTCGCACCGCGCTTCGAACTGCTCCTCCCTCCGCACCTGAATCAGGAGCTCAACCCCGATGTTTGGACCGCGGGCCGCCTCACCTACGATAATGCGAATCGCAACACGGTCGGTCTATGGCCAATCGGGCGCTTGCGCGAAGGCGCGACTCTCGATCGTGCCCAGTCGGAAGCCGACGCCGTCGCGGCCGAGATCCGTAAGGATTTTTCGATCCATCGGACTTCGGGTTTCAATATACGACTGGAACCCATGCGCCGATACCTGGTAGCTGCGGTCCGGCCGGTGATCCTGGCGTTAATGGGTGGAGTGATTTTCCTCTTACTGATTGCCTGTGCGAATGTCGCGAATCTTCTGCTTGTGCGGGCCTCCCTGCGCGAGCGGGAACTTGCGGTTCGGACGGCGCTCGGCGGCAGCGGATGGCGTTTTGTCCGGCAAATGCTGGCGGAGGCGCTACTCCTCTCCGGATTGGGAATGCTGCTGGGATTGGGATTGGCGTCAGCAGGAATTGGTGAGCTGCGGGCCATTGCTCCGGCCAATCTGCCTCGCCTCGAATGGATCAGAATCGATCCAGCCGTGCTGTTGTTCACAGCCTTAATTAGCGTAGCCGCAGCCATACTCTTTGGGCTTCCTCCGGCCTTGCGGGCCTCCCGGCGAGACGTGCTGCAGGCGCTGCGTGGGACCGGCCGAACGGAGGGGCTGGGGGGCGGCGGACTGCTGCGCAGTATGGTTGTGATCGTCGAAGTCGCGCTCGCTTTTGTTCTGCTAATCGGGTCGGGACTGATGTTTCGCAGTTTTCTCAAACTGCAGCAGATCGATACCGGTTATGATCCGCGAGGTTTGCTGACGTTCCAGGTCCTTGGGAATGCTGGTGATCAACCGCAGCAGCGCGCCGCTTTCTCGCGACAGATTGAAGATCGCTTGCGAGCGTTGCCGGGTGTGCTGAATCTTACCGCCTCGTTTCCTTTTCCACTTGCGGGAGGATTCAGCCCGATTCGCTGGGGAACCGGGGAGGCGCTCGCTGATAGCAGCAAATTTCAGGCAGTAGATGTTCAAATTGTGCTACCCGGCTATTTCGAAACGCTGCGCACACCCATCCTGACGGGGCGAACGTTTACTGACGCTGATAGCACATCTGCGCGCAAGGTTGTTGTCGTCGACCAGCTTCTCGCGGCAAAGGCGTTCCCCAACCAAACTGCTGTCGGCAAGCGCATTCTCATTCGCATCCGCACGCCCGAGCCGGAATGGGTGGAGATCATCGGCGTAGTCGCGCATCAGCGGGATGAATCTCTCACTGAGCCCGGCCGCGCGCAGGTCTACTTTACAGACGGCTTTTTGGGGAATGGCGCGGCACGGAATTGGGCAATCCGAACGGCCGCTGATCCCGTCCGGTACGGGCCGGCCGTAGCCTCGTCTCTCGCCAGAGTTTCGCGCCAGCTTGTGATCACCGACGTCCAGCCCATGACGGCCCTGGTCGAAAAGGCGCAAGCGGGGACGCGTTTTTCGCTTCTGCTCATCGGCCTGTTCGCGGCGATTGCAGCCGTACTTGCGGGTGTGGGACTCTATGGAGTTCTTTCGACGGTTGTGCGCCAGCGCACTGCTGAAATCGGAGTGCGTATGACGCTCGGCGCGGTACCTGCCAGAATCTTTGGTTCGGTGGTTGGCAACGGGATCCGGCTGAGCGCCATCGGGCTTGTTGCGGGCTTCATCGCGGCGCTCGGCCTCACGCGCCTCATGCAGAGCATGCTGGTCGGGGTTAAGAGCACGGACCCGGCAACGTTTGCCGTGATGGCGCTGCTCTTTCTCGGTATCGCCGGGTTGGCTTCCTGGATTCCCGCGCTCCGCGCGTCCTACCTAGACCCAAGCACCGCCCTGCGACGAGAGTAAATGCTTTCGATTCGCACGCTGGTATTATCGGATTCGTTATGGGTAAGACAGACCAGGAGCTTCGCGAGGACCTCATTCGCGTCTGTCACTCCATTTATCAGAAGGGCTGGGCCGCAGCGAATGACGGCAATGTAAGCATCCGGTTTCCAGGTGACCATATTCTTTGTACGCCCACCGGGATCAGTAAAGGCTTTATAACCGTGGAGGACTTGATCGTCTGCGATTGCGATGGCAACAAACTGCGAGGCGAGCGCGATCGCACGAGCGAAATTCTCATGCACGTAATGATCTATTCGCTCAGGCCGGACGTTCACGCTATCGTGCATGCTCATCCGCCTGTTGCAACCGGATTCGCCGTCGCTGGGCGTTCGCTAGATAAGGCTCTTTTGCCCGAAGCCATTGTGAATTTGGGCGCAGTGCCGCTCGCGTCCTACGGCTCGCCCGGCACCCCTGCCTTGAGCGAAGGAATGCGGCCGTTCGTTTCGGAGTACGATGCGATCCTGCTCGAAAACCACGGCTGCACATCGTACGGACGCGACGTTTGGGAAGCGTTTTTCCGCATGGAGACCGTGGAACACCTGGCCCGCGTTACTTTCGTAGCCGAGATGCTGGGCGGCGCCAAACCTTTGCCGCGCGCTGAAGTCGAAAAGCTGTTTGCGGCTCGGCCCCGCTATAACGTGAACTCGGCAAGCTGTATGCGGCCCGGCATGCCGCTCGTTGCCGAAGATCCGACCGACACGGATCTGTAACGAAGCGGCGCGCTCGGTCACTATCTCCGCAAATACGGAGGTATTTTTTTAGTGTCTGATTCAACTTTGCCCGCAACGGTTGCTTCTGTGCCGTGCTGCCCGCAGCTCGAAACCTGCAATTGTTGCGATCGGCTCGATTTCCGCTATCGCTTGCCGTTCCGACCCACAGTAAACGTCGATAACCGTACGCAGATCGTCCCGGTTGAAGTTACGCTCGTCTTTACTTTCGAGCGTTGCCCCGGTTCTATGTCCCTTGGCGATCTGCTCTATAGCAATTCGCTAATGCCCGGCGAAACAGTCCGTCTGTTCAGTAGCGACCGTCACAGCCGGTTCTATTACGACAGTGAGACGCAACTCTCCTCGCGCCAGCAAACTACTTCCGAAGAATCGTACTTCATGTCGAGCTTCGCCAATTCGCTCAGCCAGCTAAACCTGCTGGATCAGAGTGCTCAAAACTCGTCGTATCATTCATCTTCGGTGGGGGGTGGCGGAGGCGCCGGGCTCGACCTCGGCTTTTTCAGCATTGGAGGCTCGGTCTCGGCAAGCTCCTACGACGCGAACGCTGCCAGTACATTCGCTCATTCGCTGTCCCAGTTCGCGGCGTCTTCGAGCTCACAGGTGCAGGCCGGTACTCACGCAGCCGCCTCTACGTCCATTGGAGAAGTCGCCACGCGGGCTCACAGCTCTGGTGAATCGGAAGATCAGTATGAGTCTTCTTCTCGCACGTTCTCGAATCCAAACCATTGCCACGCCGTCACGTTCTTCTTTTATCGGATTAATAAATGCCAAAAGGTGAGTTTCACGCTTTCGGCTATCGAACGGAGAGTTATCGATCCCGCTGCTCCCACCGGCGCCCTTCTTAATCCGCCCGCGCCGGATACGGGCGTTTCTGTGATCCCTTACGCAGTCACTGGCACCAACTCGCAACGGCTAGCAGCCGAAGAGCGAGGCCGAACCAGCGTGACGGAAACCAACAACTTCACCGCAGCGGGAACGAATATCGCAGCCCTGGGGCTGCGAAGCGCTGCCTTTACGATCACCTCTGAACCGTTACCGGTCGCCCTTCGCAAAGCTGCCTTGGCGGCCGTCGATGCGGACCTCGAGCAGGAAGGGCTGCTTGACAACAACGGCAACCTGAATCCGGACGCCGTGAAGCAGTTCTCTTGGCAGAAAGATATCTGCTTGCCGACTCCGGGCGTGCTGGTGAAAGGCTGCCTTGACACATGCAGCATTTGCGAGCCTGAAGTCGAACAGAAGATTCAACTCGAGCTGCAACGGATGGACTTGGAAAACAAGCTGCTCCAGAAGAAGATCGATCTGTTGGACAAGGCTCAGGAGTATCGGTGCTGTCCGGGGAGTTCAAGTACGCAAGCTCAGAGTTGACGCGCAGTCAGTTCCGGCTGAATTCGAGTAGACCGAGGGAACCTAATTTCCGGATGAGGCGAATACAATTCTCCTCGGCCTGCTCGCGTGGCCATTGCTGCGCTTTCGATAAGGCGCAGATCGCGTCCTCGACCGTTCGTGTTCCGTCGAAGCCTGCGATAAATTCGGCGATCTGCGGGTCGAAGGCGAGACGCTTAGGGAGGGCCGATCTGCGCTCGATATAAAACCGTTCTGTTCGCCAAGAACGGTCTTGCTGGGTGGACTCGGTTACCAGGTGAACATCTTCGGGAATGCGCGGTCTTGCGCCCAGAAGAGTTTGACCGTTCGGATTCGTCAAGACGTCTTGTGTACGGAAGTATTCGAGCAGAAGCTTGCCAACCGGCTTTGACGGCGCATCCTCCGTTTCTTCATACGCGATCCAGTTTTCGCCTGATCTGCGGCGCATTGTCACGAGACCGCCGTAGATCTTCTGAACTTTGTGGCGCTTGAAATAACCGAGGTGATCGAGGAGGGCCTGCTCGGTTGATGGGCCATGCAGTGAGGACGCCTCGACCGCTCGTTTCAGCACGTAATCCGCAGGCTCAATCTCGTACGTCTTCAGAACCAGAACGTCGCAACCGGAAGCTTGAAACCAGGTCTTCAGGCGCTCCTGCCATGATTCGCCGCCGACTTGCACCCATTCGCAGAGCAATTGTAAAAATCCTCCACGTTTTAGTAGGGCGGGCCCGGTCCGGATCAAGTCTTGGACGAAGAAGTCCAGCTCACCGGGATTATCAGTGTAGAGGAGCCGCTGCTTGGGGTGAATGAAGAACGGCGGATTACAGACGATTAAATCGAATCGCCGGTTCGCCACCGGCTCGAAGCGATCTCCGAGACAAACGCTCAATTTCGGGATGCCGTTCAAGGCGGCGTTGAACTCGGCGAAGGCGAGCGCGCGCGGGTTTACGTCCGTCGCGGTCACGGACTCTGAGAAGGCGGAAGCGCACAGGGCGAGCGTGCCGCAGCCGGTACCAAGGTCGAGCGTGTCACCCTTCTGGACAGGAACAATGCACCTTGCAAGAATTTTTGTCGGAAGATTGACCCCCAGCACGAGATCGGAAGTCTCGTTTGACCGCGTCCGGCGCACGGAGTCGCAAGCAAGAAGCATGTCACCGAAGCAAACGAGCATGCAAGTTGGAATGAACGATGTGCCTACCGTCTTCAGCATGCTGGACGCCAGCAGAAGCCCAAGAGTCTCAGGCGTGAGAAGTGACGTCGCTTCTTGGGCCGTGACGCGCTCTCCGAAGAAGAAGAGGCGCACTAATACCCGCAGGACCGAATCGTGAATCTTGTGCTCTAGCACAGGGCGTACCGGCGATCCGCGCCAAGGTACTTCTCTGAGTCCAGCGCGGTTCAGGCCCGTTTCTGTGTAACCTGCCGCGGTAAAAAACGGCGCGAGCGAACGAAGGCTGTCGGGAGATGCCGCGACAGGAAGCGGACTCGACATGGCGGCTCAGTGGGCGCCGCGCATGGGTTGTTGTTCGCCGGGACGGGGCCGCCGCATGATGAACGGAAGCGGCACGAGACAGATGATGATCGTCGACATAACCCAAAAGCTGTTCTCGAAACTCAAGGCACTCGCCTGAGAATGAACCATCTGATAAGCCATTGCCAAAGCCTTCTTCGTTGCGGTTACGGCGTCGTAACCCTCCGACATAAACCTTGCTCTCAACCCACCCAAGAGTTGCTGGAAATTTGAGTTTGCGCTGCTCGTATGCGCAGCGAAGGTGCGCTGATGCGTTTGATCCTGACGCGCCAGAAAGGTCGTAAGGAGCGATGTGCCGATGGCGCCGCCGATGTTGCGCGCGAAATTCGATAATCCCGAAACCTGGTTATTCTTTTCGCGGGGAACTCCGATGTAATTCAGTGTGCTGATCGGAATGAAGATCAAGGGCATAAAGATCACCTGGAACATGCGTAGCAGCACAAGAGTACGAAAGTCGATCTGCAGATAGATGATCGTCATCATGTGGAGGGAGATGGAGGTGCCCAGGAATCCGAGCGCGATCAGGACACGC
>JAFATG010000224.1 GCA_019244055.1 Acidobacteriaceae bacterium
CACGCCCAGACTGTAGCGGCCGCCAGGTTTCAGAATGCCAGCCTGCTCGGAGACATCAGTGAACGTTCCGTCGCGATTGTTGTGATAGAGCACATCGTGTGCGAGCGGAAGGCCGCGCGGGCCGCACATTACGGGGATGCCCTTCCAGACGCAAAATTCTCCGGAGCCGCGATGGGGCGTGGTCGCCAGGTCGAGGCCTACGTAATTGGCAACAAAGAGGTCCAGGTAACCGTCGCGATCGTAATCGACAAAGGAGCATCCCGACCCATACCGCACGCCCGTTGTGGGAAGGTGGGCTTTCAGTGTGACATCCTCAAACGTGCCGTCGCCACGATTGCGGTAAAGCACGTTGTGTCCGTAATAGGTGACCAGAAGATCGGGGTGCCCGTCGTTGTCGTAATCTCCGACACAGACGCCCTGAGCCCAACCTACCCGCTTAAATCCAGCTTCGGCGGCTACGTTATGAAAATGTCCGTTCCCGTCATTGTGATAAAGCTGTGGCAGACTATCGGCCGACTCCTCTCGGGCATGGAGACGGGTCCCGTTGGCTATGAAAACGTCATTTCGGCCGTCGCTATCGTAATCGAAGATCGCAACGCCGTTTCCGGTCGTCTCCAAAATGTAGTCTTTCCGTTCTGTTCCCCCGAAAATGTTCTTCCCCGTTAACCCGGCCGAAGCGGCGATGTCCCGAAAATCAGCCCGAAACGCCGGCAGAGTCGCGGCGGCTACGGCCGAAACGGCAACGAAGGCCCAGACAAAGCGCCGACGCATTTGATTGACCATTGTAGCCTGCAAAACCGAGTCCTAAGCCGAGCGAAAGATCAGGGACAGGAGTACACCGGAACTGAAAAATCTCTTGAAGTAAGCGTTTACCTGTGATAAGTTCTACACCAGTTCAGCGGTCGAAATATCTCTGTCATGAGGGGGGTCCTATGCCACGTCGGCGTAGTCTTTGGATTTCATTCTCGCTGCTTCTAATTTGCAGCGTCGTGTTCGCTCAGCGAGATCTCGGAACTCTTACGGGAACCGTCGTTGATGCTCAGGGATCGGCGGTTGCAAATGCAAAAGTCACCATCACCAATGAGGCTACCGGCGTTGCCATCGATACTGTCACCACAGAAACCGGCTCTTTCACGCGTCCGGCGCTGAATCCCGGCAGCTACACCGTTAGCGTCGAGGCACCCGGGTTTCAAAGGGCCGAGCAAAAAAACATCCTCGTCAGTCCAAACGAGCCTGTTGCCGTGAACCTGACGCTTCAGGTGGGCAATAGTACGCAAGTCGTCGAGGTCACAGCAGCGGCTCCTCTGCTGCAGACCGAATCGCCAGTTATCGGCACAACGCTGAATAACCAGCAGGTAACAGACCTTCCCCTGGGTGGTCAGCGCACATTTACTTTCCTGGCTCGTTTGACACCAGGGGTACAGCCCGCTGAACCCGGGGCTCGTGACGCGCTGGGCGGCGGCTTCTCTGCTAACGGCGTTCGTTCGACCGGCGAAAACAACTTTTTGCTTAATGGCGTCGACAACAACGTCAACGTGATCGACTTCATCAACCAGACTGCGTTTATTATTGGGCCGGCGCCCGAGGCAATCGGCGACATGCAGATCATCAGCAACGGCGCAGATGCGCAATATGGCCGGGCGGCGGGCGGCATTTTGGAGATCAGCCTGAAGAGCGGCACGAACCAAATTCATGGCTCGGTCTGGGAGATTTTGTCGAATACGGATTTCGACGCAAACAAATGGGAGAACAACAAATCCGGTCTGCCGCGCAATAAGTTCAACCAGAATCAGTTCGGCGGGGCTGCGGGTGGCCCGATCCTCAAGAACAGACTGTTCATTTTCGGCGATTACCAGGGCACGCGCATCCGGACGGCGGGCGGCTCGGTTCAAAACCTCGGGTTCGGCCCGACGTTCACCATACCGACCCCGGCTGAGAGAAGCGGCGATTTCTCGGGCCTCGCCAACACACTGTATGATCCAACGAGTACGACGTGCGTCAGTGGCTGCGTTCCGGGGACGTTGAATGCGGCGCCGGGGCAAAGGGCAACTTATTCGCGTAAGCCTTACGCGAATAACACCATTCCCGTTTCACAAATGGATCCTGTCGCGATGAAGCTCGCCGCGCTGTATCCGAATCCGAATACGGCCCTAGCCAACTGCAGCAACGCGCCCGCCGGCGCGGGCTGTTATGCGGTGGCCACTCCCGGAGCATTGAATACCGACCAGGGCGATGGCCGCGTCGATTGGCGCTACAACGACGCGAACAGCATTTTCGGGACGATCAGTTGGGCGGACACGTCCAAGACCAGCGTGCCTCCGTTCCCGGGCGCGTTGGACGGCGGCAATTTCCAGGGCTCGAGCGAGCAGGATCTCGGCCGCAATGGCATGTTGAGCTGGACCCATACGTTCTCCGCCACGATGGTGAACGAAGCGCGCGTAGGGTTCAGCCGCCTGGTCACGGCGCGTACTCAGGCTAATGCCAACACGGACGTATACAAGGAGCTCGGGATTGGCGGCTACGATCCGACCACGACACTAAACGGTGGAGCGCCGCAAATCGACCTCGGCCGGTACAGCCAGGTCGGCGCGAACAACTGGCTCCCGACTAAGGAATACAACAACGAATGGGACATGATTGAGAACCTCTCGATCGTTCATGGAAACCACCAGTTCAAAATGGGCGCTGAATTCCGACAACTGCACTTTCCCTTCTTCCAGGTGCCGTATCCGCATGGAGAACTAAGCTTCGGACAGGCAGAAACAGGCGCACAAGCCGCAGCAGGCAACGCAAACGCACTGGCTGCTGGGACGGGAGACGAATTCGCCTCGTTCCTTCTGGGATCGGTCGATACTACAGCCCAGATTTCGACAACGAACTTTATCTCGTCCACCAAGCAGGCATACGCGTTCTACTTCATGGATAACTGGAAGGTTACACCGAAGCTAACCTTGAACCTCGGGGCGCGCTACGAATTGTTCTCACCTATCGGCGAGCAATTTTCCCGACAATCCAATTTCGATTTCGACACCCTGACATTACAAATTCCGACCGGTCGCAATATGAACGCGCCGCTGCCACCTAACTTCAACGCGCCGGCGACCGTCAATGGTGTTACGTTCCCGGCGCTGTTTTCGAATGTCAAAGTGGCTCGGGGTCAGGTCGGTCCTTACTTGATTCCGTGGGATAAGACCGATATCGGGCCGCGGCTGGGCTTCGCTTATAACATCGAGCCCAAAACAGTAATCCGGGGATTCTTCGGCATGTTCTACGGCGGCGAAGAAAACCAGGGCGGCAACCCGAATCGCGGCGAATCGGCGCCCTTCAATCAGTCGCCGTCTTTGGCCCGTCCCGGGACTGTGAGCATTTTCCAGCCGGATCCGTTGATGGCCAATGGCCAATATACGGGTGCGTTGACCGTCGGTTTCCCCCCAAATGTGTTCAATGGGTATCCGGTTGCCTCGCTCCAGTTTCGCGAAGTCTACCCGGATTTTCGGAATCCGCTGGTGCAAGAGTGGAACTTGGCGGTTCAACACCAACTACCTGGCCAAATGGCCTTGGAGGTCGGCTATGAAGGCAATCACCAGGCGCGCCAATTGTACCAGCCTGATCCTAATGCCTGCCCGACTGTGGTGAACACCGGCTCCTTGAACTGTACCGCGCTGCGGCCTTATCCAGACATCGGATCGGTGAGCGGAACGACCACCTTCGGTTTCGGCAATTATGAGGCGATGACTGCAGCGTTGACCAAGCGGCTCTCGAGCGGATTGCAGGGCCAGCTATCGTATACCTATGGCCATGCCTTGTCCGACACGGGAACCACGCTTTCCGGATCGCCCGGGTTCTTTCAACTGGATGGAACGAAGATCGGCACGTCCTACTCCAGCGCGCCCTGGGACATTCGTCACGCTATCGTGGGGTCTTTCAACTATGAGATTCCGTTCGGCCGTGGGAAGAAGTATGGCGCGAATCTAAACAAAGTGGTGCAAAGCCTGGTAGGCAACTGGCAGCTCAACGGAATCCTGAGTCTGCGCACCGGACAGCCCTTCACCCTGAATTCCGGGGGCGGCGCATGCGGAAATGTGATCAGCGAGGATGGAGGGTGTATGCCGACGATGGTGTCGGGCCAGAGCAATCCGAACCAGGCTCCCTCAGGAGGGCGTTCTCCAAATGAGTGGTTCAACACAGCCAACTTTGTGCCCATTTCCCAGCTCACGCAGGGCGAGTTGTCGACACAGGGCAACACTGGGCTGAATAGCAACGTGGGACCGCCGCAGCGGACGTTTGATTTCTCCGTCTTCAAGGATTTCAACTTCACTGAGAGATGGAAGCTCGAATTCCGCGCGGAGAGCACCAATATCACGAATACCCCGCAGTACAGCGTCGGTTGTGTATCGCTGAATCAGAACAACAGCAACTTCGGCGACATCACTTGCACGAATGCTGGAAGCGAGCGGCACATCGACTTCCAGTTGCGGTTGCAGTTCTAACCTGCTTAGAAGCCGCTCGGCTTTAGTAGCCTCGAGGTTTGTTAACCGCTGTTTTGTTGCTCGTTCTCGCAGTTGACGCAAATCAGGCAAAGGCACTGCTTCAGAAAGGGCTGATCGCACTCCAGCATGGTCAGCTCTCTGAAGCGCGTTCGGATTTAGAGGATGCCTCGCGGGCCGATTCCAGCAATCCCTACGTCTGGGTTTCGCTCGCGCAGACGTATCTACGCCTAAACCAGCCTGAGGAGGCCGAAGCTGCCGCAGCAAAAGCGGAACGGCTCGGTGGCACCAATCCCGTTCTTATCCACGCACTTGCGATGTTCGCGTTCGAATACGCGCAAGGGCTGCTTCGCCAACAGAATTTCACGAAAGCGGCGACTGTCCTAAGCGCGGCGATGCAGGCAAACCCTCAGGACCCCCAACTCACCCTCGCCCTCGGCGTCGCGCGCTACGGACAACGCCGCTTTGACGATGCGATCGCAGAGTTCCTGAAAGTAATTCAGATCAATCCTTCTATCGAGCAGCCGTATGTTTTTCTTGGGCGGATGCTGGACCAGGCTGGTTCGCATCTACCCGAAATTACGGCTGATTACGAGGCTTGGCTCAAGGCCAGTCCGGAAAATTCTAAAGCGAACCGGCTGCTCGCCGAAGCGCTGCTCAGCGCCGACCCGGCCAATAGCCGCGCTGAAGAGCTTCTCCGGGGAGCGATTGCGCTCGATCTCAACGATTGGGAAGGGCATTACGACCTCGGGACACTGCTCGAATCGAGGCACGCATATCAGGCCGCTGCCGCCGAGCTCGAACGTAGCGCCGAGCTAGATCCCGCACAGGCGGTCGTCCACTATCACTTAGCTCGCGTTTATGATCGCCTGGGCGAACCGGATCGCGCGAAAGCGGAGCGGGAAATTCATCAGCGATTGACGGCGTCACCGGGGCACGATCAGGGAATGAAGTAGATCCCGCGTCACAAGCCCAGGTTCTGGTGTGCCCAGCGCAGGCAAGTCACGACGTTCTGTTCCTCGACTCGCATCGCCTCTTCATGCTTAAGGTGGCTTACCCTCGGTAACGGCTGCGAGCTGTGATGCTCATTCACAAACCGCAAAGTTCTGGCAAGGTAAAGGCCATTCCGATCGGGAAAGGTAATCCAATAATCATCATTCAGGCAAGGCACTTCTAGCGGATCCCGGGTAATCATCTCGAGTGAGAAGCGTACCTTCGGCCGGTGTTGGCGAATCGTCGCTACTGCCTGATTGAGATCAAGATAACCATCGCCGAGCAGCACTTCAGAGAGCAGGAATCCGTCTTGGTATGGCTCAACCGCCATGTTCTTCAGGTGTGTACACACGGCAAAAGGCGCCAGCTTCTTGATTACTTCCATTGGCTGATCGAGCAGGGCGATATTATTGCCGAAATCCACGCAGGATCCGAAGTACTCGCTCGAATGCGCCTCAAACAGCGCAACGGCTTCGTCGAGGGTCCAGTCTTTGTGATTCTCCAGGCCGAGTGGAATCTTATAGCGCTCGAGCAGCGGAACTGCCGCCGCGATCGATTGCTTACTTTCTGCAACGTGCTCCTTCCAGTCCTCGAGTGAGTGGAATGTCTCGTACCGTCGCGTGCCGAGGCAATCGGAACGGACGGCCACGGCTCCGACATCTTTCGCGTTCTTCAGGGCCTCCTCAAACGCGCCCGTATCGTTGCCCTTGGGCATCGGTACCATCCCCTCGATATACATACCGAGTTGTTCGGCTCGGGCGCGAATCTTTGCTAGATCGCCGTGAAAGGCGGACTGAATTCCGGCTGCCCCTAGAGTGTGGCAATGTTCCAGGAATTCGTAAGTGTCTTTCGGCCGCCAGACGCCCATGTAGGACGTGGCGGCGATTCCCATCTTGTACTGAACTGCAGGTTCCGTAGTCTGATCGGCCATAAGCGTCTGAGTCGCGAGAGTCGCGGCGGTGGTGTGAAGAAAAGCGCGTCGTGTCATGCCGGCTGCCGCTTACGGAAGAAGGTGATCGTGAGCACCGCCGAACCGAGGCAGAAGGCGGCCAGCGTGAGCAGGGCGGGCGTCATGCTATGCGTCATGTCCTTGATTTCGCCGACCAGCCACGGGCTCAAATAGCCGGCTAAGTTTCCGATAGAGTTGATCCAGGCGATCCCGGCTGAAGCGGCGGTGCCCGTTACAAGTGCAGTCGGCAGCGCCCAAAATGTCGAGGAAGCCGAGATAATGCCTGCCGTAGCCACTGTCAAGGCAATCAATACTGCCGGGCCTGAAATTCCCGGTATGGATGAAACCCCGAACGCTACTGCGCCGGCTATCGCGGCCAGCGCGACATGCCAGCAACGCTCGCCCGTAACATCAGAATGATGGCCGAGGGCCACCATTGCGATGGCGGCCGCTCCCCAGGGAATAACCGTGTACAAGCCGATCTGGAATGGGTCTTTAGTCAAAGTGTCTTTGAAAATCTGCGGAAGCCAGAAACCGATTCCATAATTGCCCATTACAACGCCGAAGTAGACAAAGCATAGGACCCAGATTTTCGGGTTGCGAAAAGCATCACTCAGCTTGGTTCTGCCGCCTGCGGAAGACTTTCTGTGTTCCTCATCCTGTTTGAGACGCTCCAGCAGCAGCGATCTTTCGGTCTCGTCCAGCCACTTCGCTTTCGCCGGACTGTCTTGCAAGACAAGCAGAGTCGTTAATCCCGCGAGGATCGACGGAACTGCTTCGAAGAGGAATAGCCATTGCCACCCACGGAGTCCTCCGGCGGAAGACATCCGATCGAGAAGCCAGCCGGAGATCGGTCCGCCAATTACGCCCGAAAGGGGAACTGCCGTCATAAAGGCCGAGACCATCTTGGCGCGGTATTTCGCCGGATACCAGAAGGTCAGGAACAGAATGACGCCAGGGAAGAACCCGGATTCCACGACGCCCAGTAGAAACCGCACAATGCAGAAACTCACCTCTCCTTTAACGAGCATCGTGCAAGCCGATACCAGGCCCCAGACGATCATGATCGGTCCGAGCCAGCGTCTGGCACCGATCTTCTGGAGCGCTAAATTGCAGGGCACCTGGAAAAACAAGTAGCCGAAGAAAAAGATTCCGGCGGCGTTGCCGTAGGCGGCATCGCTAAAGCCGATATCTTGTTGCATCTGCAACTTTGCAAACCCGACATTGACCCGATCGACGTACGCGAACACGTAACACAAGAACAGAAATGGGATCAGTCTCCAGGTGATCTTGCGGTAGGTCGCGCTCTCAAACTCTGAGGTCCAAACCGCACTGCTATGAGCCGTTGAGCCCTCCATCACAACTCCTGTTTCGCTGCGAGGTCCTTCAGGCGGTCGCAACCTCTGGCGGTCAACGCCATCATTGTCAGGGTCGGATGTTTGTCGCCGGTGGTGACGAAGCACCCGCCTCCGAAGACGAACAAATTCGGGATATCGTGGCTCTGGCAAAAGGAATTCAAGACGCTGGTCCTCGGGTCCTTGCCCATTCGCGAGGTGCCGACCTCGTGAACCAAGCTTCCCGGAACTCCGATCCGCGGCTTTGCATTCACGATTTCGCCGCCAGCGGCGTGCATCAGCTCCTGGGCACGGGCAAAATAATCTTCGTACAGCTTCCGGTCGTTGTCGCAGTGGGAACAATGGATCCGCAGGACCGGGATTCCCAACTTATCCATGACTTCGGGATCAAGCTCGACAAAGTTCTCCTTGCGTGCCAGCATTTCTCCCCCGGATAACCAGACACGGGCGAAAGCGGGATAGAGAGATTTCACCTGCTTTTTATAGCTCGAGCCGAAACCGGGAAGGGCCGCCGCAAACGGTGGATACATCTGAGCGCCGCCGCTAGCACTCATGCCATAGCCGCGGATGAATTTGCCCGAGCCGCGCCGGCCGCCGATGTTCGAGAAATTCGGGATATACAAACCGCCCGCTTTGCCATCATCGTTTCGAATCGCGGAGCCCTTCAATTGGGGTAGAAAGCCGGTCACTGCCGCGCCCCCCACTTGATCCATCAGGTATTGGCCAAGCACCCCGCTGCTGTTTGCCAGGCCGCCTTTTTTCGAGTGAAGTAGAAGTCGCGTGTTCTCCAGTGATGAGCCAGCCAGAACCACGGCACGTGCCTCAATTTCCACAACGCGATTTGAGTGCCGTTCAATATAGCGAATGCCGGATGCGTGATTATCTCCGTCAGTCAAAACGTGGCTCGCGATCGAATCGCAAAGGAGCGTGACGTTTCCGGTTTTCAGCGCGGGTGGGAGGGTAGAAGAGACCGTGCTGAACATGGCGCCTACATCGCATCCATTCACGCAATTGCCGCAATAATGGCACGGTGGCCGGTTGTGCAGCATGCGGGTGAGCTGTGCCACTCGGCGTGGCGTCGCCGGGAACCCGACTTTCGAGCAGGCCGCTTGAAAAATCGCCTCTGCGCAATTGAGCGGCATCGGCGGAAGAAACGAGCCGTCTGGAAATTGCGACAGATTGGCGCGCGCGGCGCTAACGCCAATAAACTGTTCTACCTGATCGTAATAGGGCGCCAGATCTGCATATGAAATCGGCCAGTCTTCGCCGTAGCCGTCGCGAGACGCCGCCTTAAATTCGAGATCCGACATACGGTCAGAAGCTCGGGACCAATGCAGCGTACGGCCGCCCAAGACGCGAGAGCGTACCCAGTTGAATCGCGTATCGGGAGAAGTGGTGTATGGGTTCTCCCGGTCGTCAATCATGAGCCGGTAATTGTATTCGGTCGATCCTTTGAAATACTTCCGCAACAGCCCCGGTTGGCCTGCTCCCCGAAATGGTATTTCGTAGGGCCAAACGTGGCGAAAATCCCGATATGGCTCGATGTGCGATCCGGCTTCAAGCAAAGCGACTTTGAAGCCGCTTTGGGCGAGAGCCATGCAAGCCCATCCGCCGCAGGCGCCGGAACCCACAATGGCGACGTCGTACTTCTCCATCTCAGACCCGATGATGCTCCGGATGGGTGCAGGCAGGGAATTCCGTCAGATACGCGAGCCCTTTGTACTCGAGGACATCAACGAGGCCGACGCGCGAAGTGTAAAAGGCGTGGACCGTCATGTCCTTCAGCAACGAGTAGGTCTTGAATCCATCATCCCGCGGTTTGGAACTGTCGCGCTCGGGAGCCGAGATCCGCTCTACGAACCGCAGTTGTTCTTCCGGCGGCATAGCCGAGAAGTTCTGGCTCCGAAGCCAGGTCATGGCGTCACGCCAATGCTGCTGCATATCAGGCGCGTACTCAGCGGCCGCGTCTACAACAAAATCGATGAAAGGCGCCACGAAGGCCTCCTGTGCGCCGGGAGTGTCATCGGTCGGGATCAGGATGGCGCTGAACGTATCGAGATTCCGAAAGTCTTTCTTCGAGAAAAACTTCGGCTGATAAACGTTCCAGTTGTGAGGATCGGGCGGCGCACTGGCGGCTTGCGAATGCTCATGAGGGCTCGTCGAGTCCGCCGCTTTCGCCCACGCTGTGAAAAACTCGCGCCCTCCAGCAATCGTTGTTGCTTTCAGGATCGCCCAGCTTGCGTCCCGGCGTGTCATTCTGCCCCTACTTGGCAAGCCACCCCCCGTCAATAACGATATCGGTGCCGGTTATGAAGCCGGCGTGCTCGGAACACAGGTAGGTAGCCAACGTGCCGATCTCTTCTACCTTGCCCCAGCGCCCAACCGGAAGATTCGCGAGGAACTGAGCATTCAGCTCCGGGTTTTGCATAATCGATAGATTCATTTCGGTTCCGAACGGACCGGGACTGATCCCATTCACCGTAATTCCATCGGGCGCAAGCTCCAGCGCGAGCGCGCGCACCAAGCCAAGTAGCGCCGCTTTGCTTGCCGAATATGGTCCGCGCCCGGGTAGGGAGACGTGGCTCATAATTGAGCTCATATTAAGAATGCGCCCATAGCCTGTTCCTCGCATGTGAGGAACGAACGCGCGACACATCAGGAACGCGCTAGTGAGGTTCGTGTCAATGACGGATGTCCATTCCTCGAGCGTGTAATCGATCAAATTCTTACGAATGTTGATCCCTGCATTGTTGATCAGGATCTGCGTTTTCCCAAGACGGCTGGCCACAAGTGATTCCAACTCCAGAACGTTTGCTTCATTGCGGACGTCAGCACTAAACACGTCGGCCTTTCCGCCACTTTCGCTGATTTCGCGCTTCACTGCGCCCAGCTTCTCTGAATCGCGCGACACCAGAGCGATGGTTGCCCCTGCTCGACTCAAGGCCAGCGCCATCGCTCGTCCTAGCCCCTTGCTCGCTCCTGAGATTACGGCGATTTTGCCGGACAAATTCGTTTGCAATTCGACAGGCGGCATCGTGGATGTACGCGACTATGCTATCGCGAGCGTCAGCGAATCACCTCGCGTCCGGGGTGCCGGTCCTGCCGGATCGCGGGCCTAGTTGTCCATGAAGTAGTAGCAGAGCATGTGGCAGACAATCATGTGTCCGTCTTCGATTCGCCCCATGTGTGGTTCCGCTACTCGGATCTGTAAATTCGCCTTAGGTCCCAGTTTGCCCCCGTCCCGGCCTGTCAAGGCAATGGTCTTGCAACCGATCGAGTTCGCGTAATCTATCGCGCAAAGGACGTTTGGCGAGTTGCCAGAACCGCTAATGGCTATGAATACATCGCCCGCTTGCCCAAAATTTTTGAGCTGTTCGGCAAAAATGCATTCATACCCGACGTCGTTCGAATACGCCGTGATCGTGGGCAAGGAGTCCGTAAGAGCCATGATGCGGAAACGCGACTTGAAGCTGGCGCCCTTCACCATGTCGCAGACAAAGTGCGACGCTGTTGAGGCGCTGCCACCATTTCCGCATACAAAGATGTGGCGGTTCCGGTCGCGCGCGTCCGCCAAAATTTCAATTGCCTGCCCAACCGCCTCCAAATCGATGGTTTCGAGCGTCTGAAGTAGGTTGGCCTTGTATTGCCGCGAAAAACCCGCCGCTGCGGATTCACGTGTCGTGGCGGACATACCTGTATCCTATCTCTCGCGAATCAGTAATACGGACGGCGAAGGAAATGCTCAACGTAAGTACAACCCGACGAAAAAGCCGCAGCAGGGGACACTGCTGGCGCCGGAGAGACTATAAGAGCAAGGGGCAAAGTGTGCCGAGCTTCGCAACAAACGCGGCGCGGAAAAAGCGTGCGCTCATCATCGGCGCCGGCCCAGCCGGCCTTACAGCCGCTTACGAATTGCTCACCAGAACGGAGATTCTGCCAATTGTGCTCGAAAAGAGCGAGTACATGGGCGGCCTTTCGCGAACCGTGAACTACAAGGGCAATCGGATGGACATCGGCGGCCATCGGTTCTTTTCTAAATCCGATCGGGTGATGAGATGGTGGCTTAATATTCTTCCGCTGCAGAAGATCGACGCACCCACAGCCCAGATCGCCTGCGGGCGGCAGAATACTACCGTCCAGGCATCCACAGAAGGCGCCGATCCCCACCGCGACGAGAAGGTGATGCTCGTCCGGAATCGAAAGTCGCGGATCTACTTCATGCGGCAATTTTTTGCCTATCCAATCACGTTGAGTTTGGACACGCTGGGTAAGCTGGGCATTCGCAGGACATTGCGCATCGGTCTTAGCTATCTACGAGCGCTTCTGTTTCCGATCCGCAATGAACAGAACCTGGAAGAGTTCTTCATCAACCGCTTTGGACGCGAGCTATACGTGACCTTCTTCAAGTCCTACACCGAAAAGGTATGGGGGATTGAGTGCAGCCAGATCAACGCCGAATGGGGCGCCCAGCGCATTAAGGGTCTCTCAATCTACAAAACGATCTCGCATGTTGTGAAAAAGAGCTTTTCTAGGAAAAACAAAGACATCGGCCAGAAGAATGTCGAGACCTCTCTGATGGAGCAGTTTCTCTATCCGAAGTACGGGCCCGGCCAAATGTGGGAGGAGGTCGCGCGTCAAGTGACGGCAATGGGAGGCCGCATTCTTACGCGTCGCAGTATCGAGAGCATGGCAGGGATCGACGGCCGTATCAGCAGCGTATGCGGGTGCAATTCGGAAACTGGAGAGACGGATTGTTTCGAAGCCGATTATTTCTTCTCCACCATGCCGATTAAGGAGCTCGTTGCGGGAATGAGCCCGCCGGCGCCGCCCGAAATCCGCGAAATATCGGATGGGCTCATCTATCGCGACTTCATCACCGTGGGCGTCCTCTGCGAGGGGCTGAAGCTGCGTGAGTCCTCGGGCGAGATCATCAAAGACAACTGGATCTACATCCAGGAACCGGACGTTCTCGTCGGTCGCTTGCAGATCTTCAACAACTGGAGTCCGGCGATGGTGGCCGATGCGAGTAAGGTCTGGATTGGCCTTGAATATTTTTGCAACGAAACCGACGCACTTTGGAATAGGAACGATAGCGACATTGTTGAGCTGGCCAAGTCCGAATTAGCATTGATGAACATAGTGGAGCCCGAAGACGTGATGGATGCAACAGTAATTCGGATGCCTAAGGCCTATCCAGCGTATTTTGGATCGTATGATCGCTTCCCGGAGCTTCGTTCGTGGCTCGACGGATTCGAAAATCTTTTTTTAATTGGTCGGAATGGCATGCACAAGTACAACAATCAGGACCACTCTATGCTGACCGCCATGATGGCAGTGGACAATATCATCGAGAATGTTCGTAGCCGCGACAATCTGTGGGTGCTTAACACCGAGCACGAATACCACGAAGAGAGACGGGAAGCGCACTCGGTGAAAACGGGTGAACAACAGCAGGGAACGGTTCCTGCTTAGCCTACTTCACCGTGCGCATCTTCTGTACTGCGCGTTTCCGGTTCAACGGTCACGCGAGTCTCTTTCCACAATTCCTCGGCTGGGCGGAAGAAGACGACAATCGCGCACAGCGCCGCCGAAATAAGGACAACAAACGCCCGTGCTGCTGCGGAAAATCTCTTTAACGGAAATTGTTCCGGGATCAGTGGATCGATAAGCGCCAGACCATACGAAACACCCTGAGTTGTGAGCGCCAGCGGACGCCAGAAACCGGGTAAGCAGAAACTACTCACGGCAGCGGCAATAAGACAAAAAGGAAGAAGCAGCCGCCCTAGCTTGTGCGACAGAAAGTGAATGAAACGCGGGTTCGCGGGGCTGAGTAGGGCAGGAAAGTGAAAGAGGATCTGATACACGCCGGCTTGTGTGCGGACTTTGCGCCAGAACTCCGACTGAAGAGAGGTGGGGACATCGTACGCTCTCGCTCGGCTTTCGAAGTGAATGCGAAATCCACGCTGAGCCACCGCGAAGGGAAGATAAACATCATCAAGTAAAATATCGCGAGGAATGGGTGAAATTAGCTCACGCCGAATAGCGTAGATTGACCCGGTTGCTCCCAGCATGACGTTCATGCGATTCAGATTCCGGCGAATCCATTTCTCATAACGCCAGTACAGGCCAGTATTGTACTCCTCCGACGTAACGCCGGAGCGAATCACCAGCTCTCCTGTAGCCACTCCGACCGACGCATCACCAAAGCAGGCAACCAATTCTCTGATTGCATCGGGATCGAACTCCTGGCGCACGTCGGTAAGTACGATGATCTCGCCTGATACATGCTGCAGGCCGGCTGTCACCGCCGTTGCTTTTCCTCCACTAGGAAGAGCGAGTAGCCGGACGCGCGAATCCGGGAAGCCGCGAATAAGATCCTCGGTTGCGTCGGTAGAGCCATCCGAAACAATCAGGACGTCGATAAGATCCGGCCGGTAGTTTGACGCGAGAAGAGAACGAATTTTTGCTTCAACCCATCGTGCTCCATTGCGGACGGGCACGATCACCGATACGGATCGTTCCGAGGAGGTCTTCTTGATCTCCCGCGGAGAAATTCGCGCCCACAGCATGAGCAAGAGCGGGTAGCCGAGCAGTACGTATCCCAGCACCGCGATGCTTACACAGAAGACCACGGCGGCAATCATGATGGGCGTCGCGGGCTCAAGCCGATGAACATGCTCATTGTATTTATAGCGCCGCGGCCGTCTGAGATTTCGCCTATTCCTTTATCGACGGGAGCCCCAGGGCTCTTTAGGCCTTTCTTGCCGGATTTTTCCCTGAAGGTCTCAACATCTGAACCGGAAAAGCCGATCAAGAGCTTAGGAAGGAAAGCGTTGAGGCCGAACTGTACAAATTCGCGCAGCGGAAAGCGTACCGTAGCTTCATCTTCGGATTACCCTTCGTATCGCTATTGGATAGCGCGTATCCTGCTGATTTCCCTCCTGATACTCACACCAGCGAAGCGCGCGAGCGCCAGTCTCGATCCGGACCGTCCGATCTCACAATATATTCACCAAAGCTGGCAGACTCAGGACGGTTTGCCCCAGGCTTCAGTCGTCGCGATCGCTCAGACCCCTAACGGATATCTCTGGCTTGGTACCGAAGAAGGATTGGCGCGATACGACGGCGTGCGCTTCAGCCTATTCGACAAACACACCGCCGGTTTGCAGGACGACCTGCTCCAGGCTCTGTTCGTTGACCATGAAGGAACTCTTTGGTTGGGTACCAGGAGCAGCGGGCTTCATTATCTTAAGAACGGCAAATTCGGGAGTGCATTCTCCAGCTCGAGCGGACTTTCCGGTAAAGCAATCACCGCCTTGTATGAAGACCGCGCCGGTACGCTTTGGATCGGTACGGATGGCGGCGGTCTGGTCCGGCGTTCGCGCGGTAAGGTTCAAATTTTTACGACGCGGGACGGCCTTGGCGATAATTCCGTGTTCTCGATTTCCGGCGAACAGAACGGAACGTTGTGGATCGCAACGCACGACGGACTCACAAAGTACTCGAACGGCAGATTCACCACACTGACCTCCCGGGACGGGCTTTCGGCAAACTACGTCCGCACTACTCTTGTCGATCAAACCGGTGCTGTTTGGGCCGGTACAACGGACGGCTTGTGCCAGCTGACCTCAAACGGTATTGTTCGTTTCACGACCCGGGACGGCTTAGCGAGCAATACCATCTACTCTCTTTATCAGGATCGAGCGGGCACGCTTTGGGTCGGAACCATTAACGGTTTGAGCCGGTTTGCAAAGGGGAGCTTTACCTCATTTACCGAAAAGGACGGACTTATTGGCAAGGACGTCTGGAGCATGTTTGAAGACCGGGAAGGCAATCTGTGGGCCGGAACAGCAGGGGGTGGGCTGAATTGCTTCAAAATGGGCTCTTTCACAAGCTTCGGAAAGCCGGAGGGCTTCCCAGCTGACACCGCAGCCGTTTTTGAGGACGCGCAAGGCTCGCTCTGGATCGGGTCTGATCAAGGCTTGACGCGCTGGAAAGATGGGCGACTCACCGCGTACACAACTCGAGAGGGTCTGCCTGACAATCTTGTTCTCTCGATAGCCCAGGACCATTCTGGAGTGCTCTGGGTCGGGACACGCCGTGGAATTGGACGTTTCAAAAACGGCAAGTTCAGCAATTTTGCCATTCCAGGCGAGCTCGCCAATGAGTACATCCTGTGTGTGTATGCCGATCGCAGAGGCGATATCTGGATCGGCACTCGAGGCGGGCTGGGCCATTTCGATGGCAGGAATTTCACAACCTACACAACAAAGGATGGGCTCTCGACCGACTACGTCCAATGGATCTCGGAAGGCATAGACGGTTCGCTTTGGCTCGGGACTCATGGCGGCGGCCTGGACCGGCTAAAAGACGGTCGATTTATCTCCTATCGAGTGAAGGACGGCCTGGGCAGCGATCTCGTCTGGTCGGTATATCCGGATGCGGACGGCACTATTTGGATCGGAACGGGGGGAGGCGGGCTGAGCCGCTTCCTAAACGGCAAGTTGACCGTCTTCAACACGTCAAGAGGTCTTTATGACGACTCCGTTCTGGGCATCTTGGATGACCATCTGGGCCATCTCTGGATGAGCTCCGAAAAGGGCGTCTTCAGCGTCAGCAAGAAGGATCTGAACGACTTTGCTAGCGGCACGATCACTTCCATCAGATCCACCTCGTATGGCACGGCAAACGGCATGAGAAGCCGCGAGTGCAATGGCGGATTCGAACCTTCGGCTTGGCGGAACTCTGCCGGCCGCCTGTTCTTCCCGACAACGAAAGGATTAGCTTCGGTAGATCCTGCTCATCTCATTCAGAGTGAACTGCCGCTGGCTGTTGATATCGAGCGCGTAACGATCGACCATCGCGATGTCCGGTTCGAAGAACCCATTGTGGCCCCCCCAGGCAAGGGGCAGCTCGAATTTCAGTTCACTGCCCCCTCCTTTCTGATGCCAGAAAAACTAGATTTCGAATACATGCTGCAAGGGTTTGACAAAGAGTGGACTCACGCCGGAGCTCGGCGAACCGCCTATTACACCAACATCCCTGACGGAGAGTACCGGTTCCGCGTCCGTGTCCGTAATGGTGAGACCTGGAGTGAATCGGCTTCCGGCGTGGTTCTCACGCTCGAGCCGCATTATTACCAGACCAAGACCTTCTATGTTGTATTGATTCTTCTGATACTGGGACTGTGCGCTGGCGGTTACCGGCTTCGTGTCAATCAGCTCAAGATGCGCGAGCAGAGACTCGTTCAGCTCGTGAACGAGCGCACCGCTGCGCTGCAGAAAAGCGAGCAGGAGTTGCGCCAAGCGAAAGACGAACTCGAGATCAGAGTGCAGGAGCGCACTCGCGAGCTGATGCAGGCGAATAGCGCTCTCGAAGCCGAAGTCGCCACCCGCCGCCGTACCGAAGAACAACTGATCATCGCTAAGGACGCCGCCGAGGCCGCCAGCCGCGCAAAGAGTCAGTTCCTTGCAAACATGAGTCACGAAATCCGAACACCTATCAATGGAATCCTCGGCATGACCGAGATTGCGCTAACCACTGATCTCACCGAGGAGCAACGTGAATACCTCGACATCGCTAGAGTCTCGGCCGATTCTCTGCTCGCCATAGTGAACGATATCCTTGATTTTTCAAAAATTGAGGCGCGCAAGCTGACTCTGGATCACTCTCAATTCGCGGTGCGGCATTCCGTTCATGAGCTGACACGATCGTTAGCCGTCCGCGTAAAGCAGAAGGGGCTCCAGTTACGATCTCGGATCGATCCCAATTTTCCCGATACCGTTATTGGCGACCCCCTTCGCCTCCGGCAAGTTCTGCTCAATCTGCTCGATAACGCCATCAAATTCACCAGCGAAGGTTGCGTGACACTCGCATTGACAATGGAGCACGCCGGACCGGGCTACGTGATGGCTCGCTTTGCCGTAGAGGATACCGGTATCGGAGTACCTCCGGAGAAACAAAAGAAGATTTTTGAAGCTTTCTCGCAGGCGGACAATTCGTCCACCCGCCGTTACGGCGGAACCGGCTTAGGTCTGACAATCTCCTCGCAGCTCGTCGAAATGATGGGCGGACGGCTTTGGGTGGCGAGCGAACCTGGGAAGGGAAGCACCTTCCAGTTTACGGCCCGCTTTGAGCTGCCCCTCGCGGAAGCAAACGTTGATTTGACTCCCGATCTCGAGACCGTAAGTGTTTGATTTTCCAGAGTGAGCAGCCGAACCCGCCACTCTTAAGCAAACTCAGCACTCATTTGTACGTCCAATAATCGTCAGCTTTGGCCCTGCTCTCGGGCGTAATTCATCCGCTATACTTTAGGTAACCTCCGTATTTCCCTCATGAACAGCCGCTTCAAATGGACGATTGTTGGCAGCTCAACGTGCGTCGTTGCGCTCCTTCTGCTTGGAGCCAGAAATGGCCGGGCGGTATCCACCGACGACGTGTATGGCCACCTCAGAGTCTACACAGAAGTTTTGGAGCGTATCAAGCTCGAATATGTGGAAGAGCCGGACATGAAGAGCGTCACTCTCGGCGCCATTAACGGCCTCCTGGAGTCGGTTGATCCGTTTGCCAGCTACATGAACGCCGATCAGTACCGCCAGTATGAGAAGACCGAAGACTCCGCAAAAGCCGGCGTCGGCCTGATCCTGGCTAAACGTTATGGTTATGTGGCGGTGGTGGACGTGTTGCCTGGGTCGCCGGCAGAGAAGGCTCATATAGAGACCGGTGATCTGATCGAGAGCATCGGGAAGGTGGCAACGCGCGACATGCCATTGGCCTATGCGGAGGAACTGTTGCGCGGAGACCCGAACACAGGTGTCGAAATCGGTCTGCTACGTCTCAAGAATCCCGAGCCCCAGAAGCTGACTCTCACGCGAGCGGTGACTCCGTACCCCGAGCTTGTGGCCAAACTATTGCCTGGTGATGTGGGCTACCTTCATGTAACGAGCGTGGCCGGCGACCGCGTTGATCAAACCAAGGACAAGCTCCGCGACCTGAAGCACCAAGGCGCAAAGTACATCGTTCTGGACTTGCGGCACTGCTCGACCGGTGATCAGGCGAATGGTATTCCGCTGGCTAATCTGTTCCTCGATAAGGGCCAGATCGCGACTCTCAAAGGTCAGAAAACCGGCACACAGGAGTTCGATGCGAAAACGGACGACGACCTGTGGGAAGGACCGCTTGTGATCATCACCGATCGCGCTACCGCTGGCGGTGCGGAGATTGCCGCTGCGGCTCTCGAAGATAACAAGCGGGCGCAGGTTGTCGGCGAGCGCAGCTATGGCGATGCCAGCGTGCGTAAGACCATCCAGATGGATGACGGCGGCGCTGTGATCCTGTCAGTTGCTAAGTATTACTCGCCCGCCGGCAAATCGATTCAGGACAACGGCGTGACGCCAACGGTTCAAGTGACCGAAAATGATAACGGCCCGGAATTGGATCAGGATGGAAATCCCATCCCGAACTCCGCGCCAAAGAATGTTGAGGATAATCTGTTAAAGCAATCGATCGATCTCGTCACCGGCAAAACCACCGTCGCACAGTTAACCAATCAGGGCGACGGGATGATTCCGCAGAACGAGCAGCATCCGATTATCCAGAAGAGTCCTCAGGAACCGTAACCGCCCCGGCCGACAAAGAAGACATGCCTCTGTACGAATATCAGTGTGAAAACTGCGGTGAATCCTTCGAAGTGATGCAGAAGTTCTCGGATGAGCCTCTGACCGCGCACGAAAAATGTGGCGGGAAGGTGCACCGCCTCGTTTCTGCTCCCGCATTGCAGTTTAAAGGCAGCGGATGGTACATAACCGATTACGCGAAGAGTCCAAGCTCCGCTAGCAACGGCGACGCGAAATCGGGCGCTTCGGCCGAATCCAAATCGTCTGAGTCGGGATCTTCGGAATCAAAATCCTCACCCGGCTCCGAGTCGTCGTCCTCCAAGCCTGCGTCCAGCTCAGGAAGTAAAGCAAGTTCCTCTGATAAAAAGTAAGTAGTGACTACTCGCCGGGCGTTTCTGGGCGCAACCGCCGCCTCCGGACTCGCTACCTCTCTCCTTTCCGATCAGATCCACCCGAAAAAACCTGCGTCGCCGAACGACCGGATACAGATCGCTCTCATCGGTTGTGGTGGCCAGGGCCAGGATGACGCCAAAGCCTCAGTCTCTACCAATCTGACGAAGCTAGTTGCCGCCTGCGACTGCTACGACGGCCGTCTGCAGCATATGAAAGAGCTGTACGGGCGGGACACGTTCACGACGAAGAATTACGAGGAGATTCTCGCTCGCCCCGATATCGATGCGGTCCTCATTGGCACTCCCGACCACTGGCATCAGAAAGTCACCATCGATGCTTTAAATGCCGGGAAGGACGTGTACTGCGAAAAACCGATGGTGCAGCACATCGATCAGGGTCTCGCCGTGGTTGATGCAAAGCGGCGAACCAATCGGATCCTGCAGATCGGGAGCCAGCGTGTCAGCTCTGTCATTTACCAGAAAGCGCGCGATCTGTTTCGGAGTGGCGCAATCGGCAAGCTGAACCTGGTGGAAGCCTGGTACGATCGCAACTCGGCTATCGGAGCTTGGGAATACACCATTCCTCCGGATGCCAGTCCCGTTACTTGCGACTGGAATCGTTTCCAAGGGTCGGCTCTGCGCGCGGATTGGGATCCCAAGCGCTTCTTCCGGTGGCGCTGCTATCGCGATTACGGCACGGGCGTAGCCGGCGACTTATTCGTTCATCTGTTTTCGGGTTTGCACTTCATTACCGGAGCAGTGGGTCCCAGCCGTGTCTTCGCCACCGGCGGCCTTCGTTTCTGGAAAGATGGCCGCGATGTGCCGGACGTTCTCATCGGCCTTTACGATTACGCCGAGTCGCCGAACCATCCAGCGTTTAATCTCGTTATGCGCACGAATTTCGTCGATGGCGCCAGAGAGAACTCCGGCTTTCGCTTTACTGGAAGCGATGCCATCATGAACGTGGACCGGCAGGTTACCCTGACGGCCCCTCCGCCTGAAACAGAGCCGGAATACACCATTGAAACATTCTCAGACGCCGAGCAAAAGGCGTTTCTTGAGCAATACCGCCGGCGTTATCCGGAGGTGCAACCCGTTGCTGCGGCCCTGAAAGCCGACAAGCAGGAAACGTATGTAGCGCCTCATGGCTATAGCGATCATTTCGCTCATCACCTCAATTTTGCGAATGCTATCCGCTCTCGCCAGCCGGTCGTCGAAGATGCGGTCTTCGGTTTCCGCGCTGCTGCTCCAGCGCTCTTATCCAATGTGAGCTACTTCGAAAATCGCATCGTCGAGTGGGATCCCAACGAAATGAAAGTGCGAAGCTGAGCGCCATGCCATCCTCGAACGACAACATTCAAATCGCCCTGATTGGCGCAGGCGGTATGGGGCAAGGTGACGCGCACCTGGCAACTTCCATCCCCGGCGTCAAACTGATCGCCGCTTCCGACTGCTACGATGGCCGCCTCCAGCATATGAAAGAGGTGTACAGTCCGGATACGTTCACAACTCGTGATTATCGCGAGATCCTCGCGCGTCCCGGTATCGACGCTGTCATTGTCGCTACTCCCGACCACTGGCACCGGCACATTTCGGTTGACGCTCTGAATGCGGGAAAACATGTCTACTGCGAAAAGCCGATGGTGCATGCGATCGAGGAAGGAAAATCAATCATTGATGCCCAGGCAAAATCGGGCAAGGTCTTTCAAGTGGGAAGCCAATACCGCAGTTCTCTTACTTACCTCAAAGCCCGGGAGCTATTTCAATCGAACGTAATCGGCGAGCTCAATTCAGTGGAGGCTTGGCTCGACCGTAATACTGCAATCGGCGCGTGGGAATACTCGATTCCGCTCGACGCCAATATTCAGACCTGCGATTGGAGTCAATTTCAGGGAAGCGCCTCGAAACATCCCTGGGATCCCAAGCGCTTCTTCCGCTGGCGTAATTATCGCGATTACGGCACGGGAGTCGCTGGTGATCTCTTCGTTCATCTCCTGACCGGCTTGCATACCGTAACCGGTTCTGTCGGTCCCAATCGGGTGTACGCTACCGGAGGCCTGCGCTTCTGGAAAGACGGCCGCGATGTGCCTGACGTGATGCTTGCCACGCTCGATTACCCGAAACGAGATGAGCACCCAGCCTTCAACGTCTTGCTTCGCGTGAATTTCAAAAGTAGTCTGCCGGAGGAGTCCTTTGGCGTGAAATTCATCGGTAGCGAGGGTGTCATGACAACGGGCTATCGTGGCATAAAGATCGAGCGCACACCACGTCCGGACGAGTTCGATTACACCATCGAAAGCTTGCCCGATGCCACGCAGCAGCAGCTCAGAACGGAATGGCAGCAGAAGCACGGGAGCGCGGCTCTAGATCTGAAACCTGATTCGACGCAAACTTACGATACGGCCGGCCAGAATGCCCAGCTCGAGCACCACAGAAACTTTTACCGGTCGATTCGCGACGGCAGTCCTCTAATTGAAGATGCGACCTTTGGATTGCGGGCCGCCGGTCCGGCCCTGCTGACCAACGAAAGTTATTTCAATAAAAAGATCGTCTTCTGGGATGCTGAGGCCATGACTCAGGTTCACGGTGCTGATGCCTGATCCAAGTACTTGATGAGTAGCACCTCATTGCCGATCTCACTGTAGATCAACTCGTCCACGGTACCGCAGGCAAGAAGGAGACCGTATCCTCCCGGCCGTATCCCTTCTTCTTCACGCTGAACCATGTGGGCTGTAGGATCATGAGGCGGATTTCTGAGAGCCGCGTGGGTTACTGATTCAGGGCGAAAGCCAGCCCCGGGATCGCGTACGTAAAACACCAATGCTCTTCCAGTGCGAACGCCGGTGACCTCAACCACCTGTTCGGGATTAAAGGCCGCGCCGTGTTCCATTGCGTTTAGCAAAATTTCTCGCAGTGCCTGCATCATTTCTTGCCGCAAATCCGGAGGCAGTTGAGTGGTAAGCTCATGCGCGAAAGTCATGAGGCGCTCAGCCGTAACAAGGCGGCAATTCACCCGGACTGACACCCAACCAGGCTTGGCCGACAGAACCTCTATGTCGTCTCGCCATCGACTCTCCGAAGCTGCGCTACGGGCCAAATTGGCAATTTCGACCGGATCAAAGGGAGGCGTGAAGCAGGCGAACACTCGGGCGCGAAGGGCAGCGATGACTTCGTCCGGAGTGCTGTGCCGAGCCAGGATAATGCATTTCACTCCAGGCCTAATGCCACGCATCTCGTGCAGCAAAGCCAAATCTTCCTTGACAGCGCTGTCAGGACTGGTGATTACCACGCCGAACGATTGCATGCGCAATCGCTGCAGAGTGTCGGCGTGCCCGGCCGAATACTCGATGGGCAAATCGGCGGCAGAGAGTGCAGCGCCGATCTCGCGGCTTACTTCGGCGTGGCTTCCAATGACTAGGAGCCGGCTCATCTTGTTCTCCGACATGGTTCGCTGGGGCCCCACTCACGAATGCAGCGCTGCGTTTAGTGATCCTTGCCGGTATCCTTCCAGATCGAGCGTGACATACAGAAACCCGAGCTTCCGAAAGATCCTTGTGAAGGTCTCCGCCATTTCGGTCGTAAGCGCTTTGGGGAGTTCGTCCTTGGCGATTTCGATTCGGACCAGTTCGCCGTGATAGCGTACCCGGAACTGACGGAACCCGAGTGCTCGAATCGCTTCCTCGCCTTGTTCAATGGTCTGAATCGTCTCGACTGTTACCGCCGTTCCGTAGGGAACTCGCGAGCTCAGGCATGCCGCTGCCGGTCGGTCCCAAACCGATAATCCCGCGTGCCGGCTCAACTCGCGAATCTCCGCCTTTTTCAAGCCCGCTTCCACCAGCGGCGCTTTCACGTCGTGCAGTTTCGCCGCACGCTGTCCCGGCCGATAGTCACCGAGATCGTCTTGGTTCACGCCGTAAACGATGTGATTGTAGCCATGCTCACCCGCGTACGCCTCGAGCCGCACGAACAATTCATCCTTGCAGTGGAAACAGCGATCTTTGTCGTTTTTGACGTAGTCCGGGTTTTCGAACTCATGGGTCGCGATGTACTCGTGCCGGAATCCGCACTCTCGTGCAAACGCTTCCGCATCACGCTTATGTGACTGCGGAATGGAGGCAGAATCGGCCGTAATGGCGATCGCACCGTCGCCAAGTATCTTGTGTGCCGCCCAGGCGAGATAGGCCGAATCTGTACCGCCCGAATAGGCGACAATCACCCGGTCCAAATCCCGCAAAATACTGAAGAGCGCTTCTTGCTTGGCTGTCAGTTCAGCGGGGTCCGTCGAGACGGGCGTGGCTCCAAATGCAACAAGGCCAGCCATACCCGCAGTATAAGGCCGCCGTTGTTCTTTTCTCATCTTGCTCGTGTTTCACTGCAGCGGCAATTCTCCGTTCTTTACTCCGTTTTCTTCTTCCGATTCCGGAATGACGGAAGCCGCCGCCACTTGATCGCCTTCTTCCATCCGCACCAGTCGCACGCCCTGAGTCGAGCGCCCGGCCTGCCGGATCTCACCAGACTCAAGACGGATGATCTTGCCTTCCTTGGTGATGATCATTAAATCGGTGTTTTCCTTAACAGAGAGAACCGCGACTACCTTCCCGACCTTCGGCGTTGTCTTCATGTTGATAACGCCCTTTCGGCCTCGTCCTGTCAAACGGTAGTCTTCAAGCGGTGTCCGCTTGCCGAATCCGTTTTCCGAGATCGACAGAATCAACCCTTCCTTCTCAATAATTTCTAAGCCGATCAGGTAATCGCCTTCCTCGAGATCCATGGCCCGTACGCCGCGAGCCTGCCGCCCCATTGCGCGAACTTCCGTTTCGTTGAAGCGGATCGCCATGCCCTTATGCGAACCCAGGAAGATAAAGTTCTCCCCGTTTGTGATTCGCGCGCCCAGCAACTCGTCGCCATCGTCCAGAGCCAGCGCGATGATTCCGCGCGAAAGCGGATTGTCGAATTCCGTCAGCTCGCACTTCTTGATCACTCCTTGCCGGGTCACCATCACAATGAATTGATCCGGGATGAACTCCTTCACGGGGAGAAATGCTTTCACCGTCTCATCAGGCTGCAAGTTGATCAGCCCTGAGATATGTTTGCCTTTGCCCGTCGTGCCGGCATCCGGGATCCCATAGATCTTCAGCCAGTACACTCGCCCCTTATTTGTGAAAATCAATAAATAGGCGTGCGTGGAGGCGATTACGAGGTGCTCCACAACGTCCTCGGAGCGCGTGCTCATCCCGATGCGGCCTTTGCCGCCTCGTGACTGCCGGCGGTAGGTGTCTACGGAAGTGCGCTTCAGATAGCCGCCCCGAGACACCGTCACGGCGACATCCTCCATCTGGACCAGGTCTTCCAGCCGGATCTCGCCTGTGTCTTCGACAATCAACGTCCGCCGCTCGTCGCCGAATTCCTTCTGAACCTCTTTCAGCTCCTTCACAATCACGCTTTTCAGAACTTTTTCGGAGCCCAGGATCTCGAGGTACTCGCCTATCAACCGCTGCTTCTCCGCCAATTCATCGAGGATCTTCTGCCGCTCCATGCCGGTTAGCCGTTGGAGTTGCAGCTCCAGAATGGCGCTTGCTTGCCGGTCCGTAAATTCGAAGCGTGCGATTAATCCGCTATGCGCCTCTTTGACATTGCCCGCCGCACGAATTAGGGTGATGATCGCATCCAGGTTGTCCAACGCCTTTTGGAAGCCGAGCAGAATGTGTTCGCGTTCCCGCGCTTTCCGCAGAAGGTAATCCGTGCGGCGCCGCACCACGTCGGTCCGGTGATCGAGGAATCGCCTGATCAGATCAATGATTCCCAGTTCGCGCGGCTGTCCGTTCACGATCGAGAGCATGATCACGCCGAAGTTAACCTGCATCTGCGTTTGCTTGTACAGGTTGTTCAACACCACTTCGGCCTGTTCGCCACGTTTCAGCTCGAAGACGATCCGCATGCCGTCGCGGTCGCTCTCATCGCGCGGGTCCGAAATGCCTTCCAGCTTTTTCTCTGCAACCAGCGCCGCAACGTGCTCGATCAACCGCGCTTTGTTGACCTGGAAAGGAATTTCAGTGACGACAATGGCTTCGCGATCCTTGCCGATTTTTTCTGTCGCCGCCTTCGCGCGAAGCTTTAAGCTGCCGCGCCCGCGCGTGTAGTAGTCGTAAATTCCTTGCCGGCCCAGAATGAATCCACCCGTTGGAAAATCCGGCCCGGGAACCATTTCCAGAATCTTGCTTAGCGGAGTCTTTGGATCGTTAATCAGTGCGATAGCCGCATCGATAATTTCTTTCAGGTTGTGCGGAGGGATATTCGTCGCCATTCCCACTGCAATGCCGGAAGAGCCATTGATCAGCAGATTCGGAACGCGCGCCGGCAATACCTCCGGCTCCTGCTCGCTATCGTCGTAGTTCGGCCGGAAATCGACAGTTTCCTTATCGATATCCTCCAGCAGGGTCCCTGCGATTCTCGCCAGCCGCGCCTCGGTGTATCGCATAGCCGCTGGCGGATCGCCGTCCACCGAACCGAAATTTCCTTGCCCGTCTACCAGCGGGTATCGCATCGAGAATGCTTGGGCCATCCGCACCAGCGAGTCGTATACGGGTGCATCGCCGTGCGGGTGATACTTTCCCAACACCTCGCCAACGATCTTGGCGCACTTGCGCGTGGGACGGTTGAAATGAAGTCCCATCTCGTGCAAGCCGTAAAGAATCCGGCGATGCACCGGCTTCAAACCATCGCGTACGTCCGGAAGGGCTCGCCCCACAATCACGCTCATGGCGTAATCGAGGTACGACCGCTTCATCTCGTCTTCGATGTTGATCGGGATAATGTTCTTGTTATCCGGCGGGAACAGCGCACCGCCGCTTGATCCGTCTTGTTCGGCCAAATGAACTCCTAGGACTCAGGGCCTTTATGCCCTGCCAGCATCA
>JAFATG010000303.1 GCA_019244055.1 Acidobacteriaceae bacterium
TCCCGAGAGTTGCGCGCCAGGATAAAGACCGAGGGCGTGATGCGTGGGGACGGCACACTGAATCCCGCAGTCGAAGCTTTTCGGAAGTACAAGCATACGGAGCTTGGTTATCTGACAGCGATCGCGGAGATGCGCCGGGCCGAGCACCATCAACCCGAGGATATTGTAAGCCTGATGGCCAGCGTCAATGCGGCTGAGACCGAACAGCCAGCGCCGGAAGTGAACGAGCCGAAGTCCGAGTAGGTCGTGGATGAGGACTTCTTTCCCGGCGTGACCAAAACCTGACGACCTAATTTGCCTTTTTTGTTGGATCAGCGAGGGTCGGCGTGGAAGGATAGCCCAAGCCCCCGCTCAAGCGAGCAGCCGCCCGCTGCAAGATCGACAACGTCAAAAGCTCTCGCAGAATTTCGTGTGAGCATAGAAGTCGTTTTTCAAAACCACACACACCGGCTCCGTTTTACGTTTCGTCCACTGCGGGTTCCCGTTTCCGATGACGGGCTGTTCGCTCGAGGCTCCATAATCCGCCGGGTCTATGCCGATGCTGCGCTTAACTTCGGCGCCGGCCGGGCGCTGCTGCTTCAAATCGCCCATCCCTCGGTCGCTGCGGCGGTGAGCGATCACTCCGATTTTGAATGCCGCCCGTTAGATCGCCTGTTCGCCACCCTCTACGCGCTAACCGTCGTGATTTACGGGTCGCGAAGCGACGCCGCCCGGATTGGAGCCGCAGTCGAGCGGGTGCACGAACGCATAATTGGGCTCAACTATCATGCGCTCGACCCCGAGTTGCTGTGTTGGGTCAACGCCACGCTGTCCCGTACGGCGATCGATTTGTACCAGCTGCTAATAGGCCCGCTGTCCACAGCCGAGCTCGATGAATTTGTGGCAGAAGCTCGCAAAATCGGCGCGGTTTTCGGCTGTCCAATAGAAGCGCAGCCGCGGAGTTGGCCGGAGTTCTGCGCCTACTGGGACGGGATGGTCGCATCATTGGCGGTCAGTGATGCCGCTCGCCGAATATGCCGGTCTGTGCTGCGCGGAGTCGGCTTGCCGTTGAGGCCGTTGTGGCTGCCGCTGCTCGTGGTAAACAGGGCGGTTGCCGCTGCGCTCTTGCCCGAACGGCTGCGGCGGGAATTTGAGCTGCCATGGCGACGCCGAGAGCGTGCCATTGCCCGACTGGCGCTTGGCGCCACCGCAGCCATCCTGCCCCGTATGCCAGAGGGCTGGCGCCAGCTCGGCCCGGAGTTGCTCCTATCGCCCCGAAGCGCGAGCAACTAGGCGGCTACAGCTGGACGGTTGGTTTTTGATTTGGAGAAATTCTTCGACCGGGTCAACCACGACAAACTGATGGGTCAGATTGCGAAAAGGGTCGATGACAAGCGGGCTGCTGAAACCCATCCGTGCATTTCTCAATGCTCAGATCGGACGACGAACGAGACTATGGCCAGCACCATCGAGCCCGAACAAAGCCCCGAATCCGACCAGTAACGTAAATCAAAGTGCACTCCACCCGCCCCTAACTCAAAGCACCAGCCGTCACCGCCGCTCCCGCTTTGTCGCCAATCGCGACACTACTCGTGCGCTGCGGCTGTCGTCGTGAAATAATGCAGGTGAATGAATTCTGGCAATTTTTACGAACGTGTCTTCTGCTAACCACGGCGGCCTTACGACGAACGTGTCGGCCCGTTGCCCACACGTCACCAGGAGAAAGGGGCCTATCTACCATGGTGCTTATTTGCGCAATGACGAGCGTGCCCTTCAGCTGCGTGCTGACGACGTAAGGCATCTAATGCGGGTGGCTTTCGACGAAATGCCCTGGTTGCGGCGTGAACACCTGCCGACGCTGCGAAAATGGGCTGAGTTGGAGGTTATTCGTAAGGCCGCGCTCCGCGATGGCGGTGCGCAATTGCGTAGCCCTCAACGCGAACAGCATCGAGACGCCTCGTCGGCGAGTTCCCGCGCGGCGGCTGTGCGCAATTCGACTCGTGCGCGCGTGGCGGCCAGCAACAATTCGAGCCACTTGTGCTAGCCCTCCAGAAGGCGGACGAAATCTTCGGGTAAAGAGATCGTTTTCGCAGTTCAATTGTTTAATCGTCGCTCTGGCGTCGCGTCCAGCGCCACGAAGCGCAAGTGTTTGACAAATTCCTCAAAAGCCTCAGGACAGGATGGAGGCGCTTCGCCGAGCTTTACGAGCTCGCGTTCGAGCTGTTTTGCTGCGCGCTGAAGTTCAATACGTGGATCGAAGTTCTGCGGTAGATTCACGAAGCCAACGCGGAACCATCTGCGCTCCTCGGACCAACACTCAATGCGGTGGGTTGAATTGCCGATAACCTCTTCGAGGTCCGGTGGCATTGGTGTGCCGTCACGGAAAATAAGCTTGCCATCATCACGGCGCGCGAGTTCTGCCTCAAAGAAAACGTAATTGCGGACGTTGTCCATTCTCGATTCACTTTGCCTTCAGCCGGAGCAGCTTGTCGTAGATGGCCCGCAGCATCGAGCGTTTGCGGCATTTTTGGCGGCTACCTCGCTACTCCTCTTCACGCTCGTCGACCACCACCACGCCCACAACTCCCCTGCTCCCTCGTCCTGACGTTCGGCTCGCGGTGCGCTTCCGGCGGCTGCTGAGTCCGCATAGGGCTTGAGCTAAGTGTTCGGCGGCTGGGCAAGTTGCTCCGCGCTCTGCGCCAGGCGCTCCAGGATAAGGAGCAGCTCAGTCTGGCTCAGGGCTTGTCTCGGTTGTGCCTTCGCCGGTGGCCGTGGAACTGACTATACTACGGCTCATAATTGTCTCGGAAGATCAAATCCGCCTCTCTCAGCGAGACGGTCCGCTTTATGCCTTTTGCTAGACGGCGGGGCTATCCCTTGGATCGATTGCACCAGGGGTCTCGGGAGTTCAAACCCAGTCCGCTCCAGCAGACAGTCTGCTGACGAGCTGTGCGCGGGAGACGAGAGCAAACCTGAGGAACCCAACTCACGTGCCTTCGCCGCCTTTCGGGATAGATACTTCGGTAGTAGCCTGCTCAGCAACGTTGAAGAAAGCTCGGATCCCGCCTGGCACCAAACCAGGCCGTTCGCTGAGCGAGAGGAAAAAAAACAGCTCGCGTGATTCGTTCGGTTTTGGAAGCAAACGAGTTGAGGACGGGCTTATGACCTTTTTTCGTCCCTCCCTGTCGTTCGCCGTCGCATCGGTTCTGTTGCTCGGCGGCTGTGCAACGCGTCAGCTCAATCCCCCGATCACCAAGTACGACGAGAGTAGTTTGCGTGAGGTCCAAAGGCGATGGCAGCGGCGCGACCAGCAAGACCTTGTCGTTCTCGCCTTTTCTGGCGGCGGGACGCGGGCCGCTGCGTTCTCATACGGGGCTCTCGAAGCGTTGCGGCGGATTGAAATTGTAAACAGAGCTGGCCACAAAATCCGTCTGCTCGATGAGGTCGACGTGATTTCCGGAGTATCGGGCGGCAGCTTCACGGCTCTGGCGTACGGTCTCTATGGTGACAAGCTTTTCGATGATTACGAGACTCGATTTCTCAAGATTTTATAACGAAACTGAAAAACCAAATGCAGGGCGCTTCCGCGGCTGCTCAGCAGTTAGTCGCTGAAATGCTGTGGGCGCTGCTGCTCTTTCCCTCAAACATAAGGCCCAAGACGAAGCGGCAGCAGGTGCGTGATATATGGGCCTTGTCCGGGCAGCAAGTCGCTGAGAACCATCCGGATCTTAGCGGTGATGTGCTCATCGGAGTAGGTTCAGGCGGGCCGGGATTCAACACCTATCGGCCGAACGAATTAACTTTCCTGATCGTACTAGTGCGCGATCTGAAGCAGAGGAATGAGTCAGAACGCAGGAATGTCTTAACCGACTACGATGCATTTTTCGATTGGGTAAATTCAGTGCCCCGGGAAGGGTATCGGCAATTTCGCCACATGTTAAGATTTTTTGCCTTTCCGGATCGCGTAGAGAGAATTTCATCAAACGCCGATCGGCGAAAGATTCTTGAGGCATTTGATGTTGCATCCTCAAGAGAAATTCGGAATTGGTCAGATCGTGCGTTGGACGATGCCCTAATGGCATTACGCACGAGGCTCCAGGGCAATCAGCCAACAGACGTGCTGGATTTCTATGAGCCACCATTAAAGGAAAGGTGGTTAGACAGAAAAGTCAGAACGCCTTCGGGTGAGGTTACGGTAGTAGTCCCAGAAGACGACGACGAGCAGGAAAGCAAAAATTCAACTGACGAAAAAATAAAATCGCCACAGGCGCGCCAGTCGATTCAAGTTCAATCCAAATTAGCTGAGATTGGCGCAATAATGGGCTTCAAAATATGGATTCCTAGCAGGATGCGGAAAAAGGATCCTTTCTCATTTGAGTATCATGTAAAGTAGCACGCGATGTCGCTGTGAAGGGGATGAGGGGATGCGGGGAACGGACTGCGAACAATCGGGGATGTTCAGTTACATATCGGCGGAGCGGCGAGTGCCCAAGGATCATCCGCTGCGAGCAATTAGGACGATGGCGGATGCGGCGCTCAAGCAATTGAGTAAAGGCTTCGACGCGCTATACGCGTCGAGCGGACGGCCGTCGATTCCGCCGGAACGGCTGTTGCGCGC
>JAFATG010000013.1 GCA_019244055.1 Acidobacteriaceae bacterium
GAAGGCGGAGGCGCGCTGATCAATCAGGCTATCCACCAGGTTGATCTCCTCTCATATCTCATCGGCGCCGTTTCGGCCGTGTCTGGTGTGTGGCAGCTTGGAGCGCGGCACAAAATCGAGTCAGAAGACATCGTGAATGCTTTGCTCTCCTATCAATCAGGTGCGACGGGCGTGATTCAGGCTTCGACTGCGTTCTGGCCTGGTTATAGCGAGCGCGTCGAGATCCACGGTACAAAAGGGACGGCAATCATTTCGGGCGATCGTCTCAGCGCTTGGGACGTGATTGATGATGCCGACGCTAACGCGCTGGATCCGGCACCGCTATCGCAAGCGGCCCAATCCGGCGCCTCTGATCCGATGGCGATTCCGCTGACATCATTTGAGCGCCAGTTCCTGGATTTTGCGGATTCGATTGCGAATCACCGGAAACCGGCCGTGAGCGGTGAAGATGGTTATCGAGCCTTGCAGGTTGTTGTCTCGATTTATCAGTCCTGTCGGGAGCAGAGGCGCATCGATATAATTGAGACCGTAGACCACGATGTCTAAAGCGGCTCCCGTTCGGGTCGCGCTGTGAACCATGCCGTCCCAGTTAGATGAAACGGCGCTCGCACATCCAGCCGAAACACCTGATCCGCGCGTTACGCACTATCTGGATGAATTCGAGTCTCGTCATTCCCTGATTTTTTCCGACGTAGCTCGGGATCCGGAGCGCCTACATTGGCTGAAGACGATTTTCGACAGCAGCCGTTTCCTTTCCGAGCAGCTTCTTCGGAATCCTGAGTGGATACTTGCGGTCGACGACCTTCAGTCCACGCTCTCGGCCAAGGTGTATAAAGAGCGGATCGACACCTTCCAGCGTCAAACAGGAGCTCCGGCTCCGACGGCGCGGGAACTCGCTTTATTCCGGCGTAAAGAGGTCCTTCGGATTGTTCTTCGTGACCGCCTCCAAATCGCGCCGCTCTCCTCTGTTACGGAGGAATTATCGAATCTGGCGGACGCCATCCTTGATCAGGCGCTGGCGGGCGTTATCGAAGAGGTGCGGAGCCGCTACGGCTCGCCTGAGTCCATTTCCGAATCCGGCGGCATTCGCTCCGATGGGTTTGCGGTAATAGCTCTGGGAAAACTGGGCGGCCGCGAACTGAACTATAGCTCGGATATTGACTTAACGTTCATCTATGGCGGCCCGGGCGAAAGTTCAGGTCTTCACAAGCTAACGAATCAGGAATTCTTCAAGAAAGTAGCCAATCAGTTTACAAATCTGCTTTCGTCTTATACCGCTGCAGGAATCTGCTACCGCGTCGACCTGCGGCTACGTCCCGAGGGCAGCCTGGGCGAGGTCTGCATTTCACTCGACGCAGCCAAGGAGTACTACTCGACCCGGGCGCGGGACTGGGAACTGCAGATGTTACTCAAGGCGCGGGTCGCAGCAGGAAACGAAACACTGGGGCAAGCGCTGCTCGATTTCGTTGAGCCATTCATATACTCCACCAGTCTCGATTTCTCGACTATCGAGACAATGGCCGAAACACGGGACCGGATTGCGGAGAAACTGGGCAGGAAAAAACTTCGCAAAAACAACCTGGATGTAAAACTCGCCCCAGGCGGGATTCGGGATATCGAGTTCCTGGTGCAGTGTCTGCAACGTCTTCATGGCGCGCGAGAACGCTCGGTTAGGCATGCCGGCACGCTGCTCGCGCTCGCGCGCTTGCGCGAAAAGGATCTTCTCTCGAATACGGAACATTCGCAGTTGTACGAGGCCTACTGCTTCCTGCGCCGGCTCGAACACCTTCTCCAGATTGAAGATGATCGCCAGACTCATTCGTTGCCCTCCGATCCTGCCGATCTGGAGCGAATCGCCCGAAGGATGTTACCCGCTGCGCCAAGTGGAGACGGCAATCGCCTGAGCGCTTCCGCGGAGTTGCTGCACCGTCTCAATCAACGTCTGGAACACGTGCAGACGATTTATGACCGCATCGTCCATGCGCAGCGGCCGTTGTATTACACCCCGGTGCAAGCCGTCGCGCCGCTTCCAATCGAGAGTGAACCGAAAGCGGATGAGCAGCAGCTGAATGGGATTTCACAAGAGCTCGTTTCGGCTCTCTCAAGCAAGGCGCCCGCGCTCGCGAAGGTAATCCGCAACCGCGGTATCCTCCGCTCTGAAGGGAAACTTGCTTCATTTTTGGAGCGCTTGCTTGAGAACCCACAACAGCTCGAAACGCTTGCTCATCACCAGTTGGTAGCGGATTGGCTCGTACAAGTTTTTGAGCTCAGTCCATATCTGGCAGAGCAGATATCGCATTCGCCAGGACTTCTCGGAGAAATCCGGCGCGCCTCGGATCACCCGGACCGGCGGTGGGCCTTTGAAGGGCTCGCGGCTCCGTTGAACGATCTCGATGGCTTGCGCCGCTTCTTTGCGCGCGAGATGTTTCGGATGCAGGTTGGGAGCGTCTGTCTACCCGAGCCGATCTTTCAGACTCTCGACAGCACGTCGGCTTTGGCGGAATTCGTCATTGCTCGGGCTTATCGTATAGCTCTTGAGCGAGGACTCGCCCATGCTCGTTCTCATGTGACCGCGGATAAGCCATTCCATGAGCCCCGGAACGAAATGATGGTGGTGGCTTTGGGAAGGCTCGGAATGCGGGAATTCGATCTCGGCTCCGATGCGGATGTGCTGTTCATCATTCCTGATAGCGAAGCGCCACGCCAGCGCTTCTGGACGCGTGTGGCCGAGCATCTGATCGATATTCTGACGGAATACAGCGGCCCCGGAACGTTACTTTCGCTCGACACGCGCCTGCGCCCGAATGGTCGCGAGGGCATGCTGGTCCAGACGGAGTCGAAGTATTCGGAGTACTTTGCGAATAAAGCCGAAGCCTGGGAAGGGATCGCGTACATGAAGGCGCGCGGTGTGGCCGGTGACATCGATCGCGCAACCAACTTCCTGAATGAATTGCAGCGGGTTGACTGGCGCCGTTACGGTCAAGGCGGACGGTCCAAGCAGGATCTCCGGCAAATGCGCTTACGCCTACAGCGGGAGCAGGGCCACCTCACGCCGCTGAAAGCCGGGGAAGGCGGTTACTACGACGCAGACTTCATTCTGATGTATCTCCGGCTGAAAGGCGCCGGACTGTTCTATAAGAGCCTGAATACGCCTGAGCGCATCGACATTGTCGAGAAGATGGGGCACCTGGAGCGATCAGATGCGGAGTTTTTGGCGGAAGCGACAAGACACTTCCGCGCTCTCGATCATGCCGTCCGCATTGTTTCGGGTCGAGCCGAAGAGAGACTTCCCGCCTCCCCTGAACGGCGCGACATGATCGCCGAACTTATGTACCGCTGGACTGGCAAACGCACCAGCGCCTCCCATCTAGACAGCGATTTGCTGGATCTGCAGCAAAAAACGCGCCGGCTGTTCGACAGGATTTTCGGATCGTAAGAGGCGACTACTCTTCCTCCTCCACCTGCATATGCGCCTTCGCAGCGGAAATAACCTTGTCCGCTTGCGGAGCCGGCACGTAGTCGTAGTGGTCGAACTCCATGTGGAAGGAAGCGCGCCCTTGCGTTTTCGAGATTAGATCATTCTGGTAATTCAGCATCTCCGACATCGGCACTTGTGCCCGAATTGTCTGCATACTGCCCTTCAGATCCATACCCAAAATGCGTCCACGTCGTCCGTTGAAGTCGCTCATCAGGTCGCCGCCGAAATCGATGGGCGTCTCCACTTCCACGGCCATGATCGGTTCAAGGAGTGCCGGTTTTGCCTGCTGCATAGCGGCCCGGAACGCCTTCCGGCCCGCCAGTTTGAATGCCATCTCCGAAGAGTCGACATCGTGATAAGAGCCATCGTAAAGCGTGACTTTGAAATCGGTTACCGGATATCCCGCTATGAAACCGTGCTCCGCCGCTTCCAGAATGCCCTTTTCCACCGCCGGAATGTACTGCTTCGGAATGGAGCCGCCAAAGATGTCATTGACGAACTGGAATTTTTCGCCTCTGGGCAACGGCTCCATTCGGATCCAACAGTCTCCGAACTGCCCGTGGCCTCCGGTCTGCTTCTTGTGCCGGCCCTGCACCTGTGCCGTGCCGCGAATCGTCTCGCGATAGGGAATTTTGGGCGCCTTCAGCTCGACCTCCACACCGTAGCGGCGCTTCAAACGGCTGACCACCACTTCCACATGCTGCTGTCCGTTGCCCGCCAGGAGAAATTCCTTCGTTTGCGGGTCGCGATAGAACCGCAATGCGCGATCTTCCTCCAGGATTTTCGCGAGTGCGGTACTTAACCGGTCCTCATCATTTCGCGTCTTCGCTGAAATCGCATAGCCGATCGAGGGTTCGGGTGTTTCAATTGGCCTGAAGGTGACGCAATTTGCCCTTTCGCAAAGTGTATCGCCGGTGAGCGTTTCTTTGAGCTTGGCAACAGTTCCTATGTCGCCCGCGCGCAACTCGGTAATCGGCTGCAGAGTCTTTCCGAATGGCGTTGCGATATGAGCCAGCCGTTCACTGACGTTCGAGCGCATGTTCGTCAGGTGCGCGTCGTCTTTGACGGCGCCCGACATGACTTTGAAGTAGCTCACGCGCCCGGCAAACGGGTCAGCCGAAGTCTTGAACACAAAAATCGAGGGAGATCCACTGGCCGTTATGCCTGTACTGATCTCATTGCCATTCTGACGTGCGGCCATTTCAGGGCGCTGAAGCGGCGAGGGGAAAATCTCCGGGATGAAGTTCATCAGGAGATCTGCTCCCACGGCTTGCGAAGCGGCCGAACACAATACCGGAAAAATTCGCCGCTGCCGGACCGCGTCCTGCAGACCGCTGATGATGTGTTCGACCGGCAGTGTGCCTGTTGCGAAGAACTCTTCCATCAGCTCGTCGTTTCCTTCGGCGATCATCTCTACAAGTGCTTCATGGAGTTGCTCGGCGCGTTCCTTTTCCGAAGCAGGAATATCGCCCTCGGCCGCCTTTCCGTCTCCCGGCTTGTATGAGTAGGAACGCATGCGGATCAGGTCGATGATTCCTGCAAAATTCTTTTCGCTTCCGACAGGGGACTGGACGGGAACCGCCGTCCTGCCAAAGCGCTCATGCACGCTCTCCAATGTCCGCTCAAACGAAGATCTTTCGCGATCGAGCTTATTCACGATTAGGGCTGCCGGCAATTTAAATTCTTCGGCAAAGCCCCAGACCTTCTCAGTAGAAACTTCAACGCCCGCCACTCCATCCAGTACGACCGCGACGGCGTCGGAAGCCAGCAGCGCAGATCGTGTATCACTCAGGAAAATGTTGTATCCGGGAGTGTCGATCGCATTGATTTTCGTTTTCTGCCAGGCGAATGAGGCGATCGCCGAAGTGATGGTCAGTTTTCGAGCGACTTCCTCTTCGTCAAAATCCGTGATCGTGTTGCCTTCGTCCGCCTTCAGGTGCCGGTCTGTCGCGCCGGCCGCGAACAGCATGGCGGAGATAAGCGATGTCTTTCCGCTATGACCATGCCCTACTAGCGCCACGTTCCGAATATCGGAACTATCGAAGACCCTCATAAAGCGTGTACCTCCAGGTGAAAACGCGGATAGCGATCAGCTACTGACCGAAGCCGTGAGGATATCAAACCGAGTTCGCGGAACGTTGCAGGGGCGTTACAACGGCTTCCGAACTCTCTTTCCTATGCGATCTGGTGCGATGCTGCTACGTCACTTGCAACGTCAACAACAGGATTGTAGGTCAGAATGCGTCCGCAGCTTTCGCATGTCATGATCTTGTCGCCCTTCCGCAAGTCCTGGAAAAACTGGGGCCGAAGCATGATCTGACAGGCTGAACATCGGCCCTCCGTCGCGTCCGCTATGGGCATATTCTTCGTTTTCTTTCGAATCCGCTCGTACTCGTTATAAATCGCCGGCGTCATCTCCCGTGCGATGCTTTGCCGCTCGGCTCGCACTGCTCCCAGCTCTTTCTGGTCGAGCGAAGTTCGCTCTCTCGCGCGCTGTTTCTCCGCCTCAACGTGCTGTTGCTCCCGTTTGAGCTCCGTCTGAGCAACCGTGACGTTCTTATCCAGCGGTTCCGAGGCCTCCATCAGGTCCAGAATCTTGTCTTCAGCTCTACGGATCTCGGCTTCTATGTACGCAATCTCATTTTGTAAAGCTTTGTACTGCTCGTTTGTTTTGACTGAGAGAGTCTGATCTTTTAGTTTGGAAATCTTTTGCTGGTGGAGTTGGATATCGCCTTCTAGTTTCTTCCGATCGCGTTGATTGGCGCTCAACGCTGCTCGATCCACTTCGAGCCGGCGCGTATGCGACTCCAAACGTTTTTCGATTTCCGCGATGTGTTTGGGAAGAGTCGCGATCTCATTCTCGAGGTTCGCGATCTTGCGATCAAGCGCCTGCAGTCGCAGCGCAAGAGCAAGGTCTTGCAGCATTTTATTCGGATTCTAGCACGCGCTTTACCTTGGTTCGGGCTCTATCGAGCCGAAGCGCTCTCACCATACTCCTGCAGAAACCGCGCGATTGTACGGATCCCGAGATAGTAATTGCTGATTCGATACTTTTCGTTCGGCGAATGTAGCCCATCATCCGGCAAGCCGAAGCCCATTAAGACCGTCGGGATTCCAAGGTGAGTAGCAAAGTCCCCGACGATTGGGATGGAACCGCCGCTGCGAATGAACACAGTCGGCTTGCCCATCATCTCGCCGAATACGCGGGTAGCGATGTCAATGGCCGGATGATTCGGATTAACCGATATGGCTGGGCCTGCGCTCAAAACGCGCACTTCGGTTTGAATGCCGCGCGCCGTGCGATCCGCAACCCATTGCTTTACGGAAGAAAGCACGCGCTCGGGTTTCTGATTCGGCACCAGCCGCAGACTTACTTTTGCGACTGCCTTCGCGGGTATGACCGTTTTGGCTCCTGTCCCCGTGAAGCCGCCGGCGATGCCGTGAACTTCAAATGTGGGCCGCGCCCAAACCCTCGCCAGCACCGACTGTTCCGGCTCTCCCGTCAACTCGGTTGATCCGACTTCGTCCTTCAGAAATTCTTGCTCGGAGAAGGGAAGCCGGGTCCAGCTTTCCAGTTCCGCCGGATCGGGAGCTGCTACATCATCGTAAATTCCAGGTATCTGAATCTGTCCGTTTGCGTCCTTCGCTTGCGCAAGTAGCTCGATCAGTCCATAAACGGCATTTGGCGCCGCGCCCCCGTACATTCCGGAATGTAAATCGCGCGCCGGCCCTTTCGCCTCAATCTCGAGATAAATCAGTCCGCGCAGTCCTATGCACAGCGTCGGAATACCATCGGCGAATAACTCGGTGTCAGAAACGAGGGCCACGTCCGCTTTGAGTTTGTCTTTGTGCTTCGGAACGTACTCGGAAATTGACTCGCCGCCGACCTCCTCCTCGCCCTCAATCAAGAATTTGACATTGACGGGCAGTGTGCCACCGTTGCTCGCCCGTAATGCTTCGATCGCCTTCACGTGCATGTACGCCTGGCCCTTGTCATCGCAGGCGCCACGAGCATAGATATTGCCATTCCGGACGCTAGGTTCAAAGGGCGGTGATTGCCACAGCTCGAGCGGGTCGGGCGGCTGAACATCGTAGTGGCCGTAGCAGAGCACGGTCGGCTTGCTGGGAGCGTGAAGCCAATCGCCGTACACCAATGGATGCTTGCCGGTAGCGATCACCTCAACGTGCTCGATCCCGGCCCGTTTCAGACCGTCAGCTACAAACTGGGCCGCGCGCGCTACGTCGTTCTTGTGCTCAGGCAACGTGCTGATGCTTGGAATCCTGAGAAACTCGAGCAACTCATCTAAAAAGCGCTGCTCATGCTGGTGAATGTAGGAGTCCGTGGCAGATGACACGCTTACAGTGTATAGAGACTTGTCACGCCGGCCGAATCGAGAAAACGGCCACTTCCGAGAAAACGTTCGGCCATCGCCTCACCTGCCGGTCGCCGCGCAGAAAGATCTGCCGCTCGATGACCCAGTTCTGCTGGGCACAAAGCAGTACGAAATCGTGAACGGTCAGGAAGTGCAGGTTCGGAGATTGGTACCAGTCGTACGGGAACAGCTCTGTCCGCGGCGCGCGGCCGCTAAAGAGATGAGAGAGGCGAGTGGACCAGTGGCCGAAATTTGGAAACGCCACAATGCCGTGCCGCCCAACTCGTAGCATTTCTTTCAGCACGCGTAGCGGATAGCGCGTCTCCTGCAGCGTTTGGCTCAATATCACGAAATCGAAACTGCCGTCTGGATAATCAGCGAGGCCCAGGTCGATATCGCTCTGATAAGCCGAGACTCCTCGGGCAATTGCACGGCGGACCTTGTGCGGGTCAATTTCCACACCTCGGGCATCGATCTCTTTGTGTTCGCGCAACCACGCCAGGAGCTCGCCTTCTCCACAACCGAGATCGAGAACTCTGGATCCCGATTCCACCAACTCGGCGATCATCGCGTAATCAGGCCGTGCGCTGATCGGGGTTTTCATGCTTGCGTCTTGCGGACGCGAGGGGCGGTGACTGCTCGCGATGTCCCGATACACGCTGGCGAGAAAACCGGCCATCATCTCGCTTTGCTCTTTCGTCTCCAATAGAAAGGCGTCATGACCATAGTTCGAGGTGAGCTCGCAGAATGCGACATCTATGTCGCGGCTCCTTAATGCGCTCACTGTTTCCAACGATTGATAGGTCGGATACAACCAGTCGGAAGTGAAGCTCAACAGGAGGAAGCGTGTCTTCGTCTTCTCGAAAGCGGCGGATAACGACGGATACCCCGCTGAAAGGTCGAAGTAATCCATGGCCTTCGTAATGTAGAGGTACGAATTGGCATCGAAGCGATTGACGAACTGACTTCCGCGGTATCGAAGATAGCTCTCAACTTCGAAATCGACCGAGAAATCGAATCCGAATGCATCCTTATCGCGCAGACGCCGGCCAAACTTCTCCCGCATAGACGTGTCACTCATGTAGGTGATGTGCCCCACCATGCGCGCCACGGCCAAACCTCGCGCGGGCGGCTTCGAATTGTAGTAATTGCCTTCGTTCCAGTCCGGGTCGGCCATGATCGCTTGCCGGCCGACCTCATTGAACGCAATCTGCTGGGCGCTGTGCCTCGATGTGGCGGCAATCGGAATCGCAGCCGCGACCGAATCCGGGTACGCCACGGTCCATGCCAGCCCCTGCATTCCTCCCATAGACCCGCCGGCGACCGCCAGCAGCCGGTCTATGTCCAAATGCTCAATCAACATCTTCTGTAGGCGCACCATGTCGCCTACGGTGATCACCGGAAAGCGCATTGCGTATGGTTCACCGGTTGTGGGATCGATAGAACCTGGGCCCGTGGTTCCGCGGCACCCCCCGAGCACGTTGGAAGAAATGACAAAATACTGATCCGTGTCGAACGCGAGCCCCGGGCCGATCATCGGAGACCACCAGCCTGGCTGCCCTGTCTCTCTGCTGGTGCCCGCTGCATGCGCATCGCCCGAAAATGCATGCAGCACCAGAATGGCGTTATTGCGATCGGTGTTCAGCGTGCCGTATGTCTCATACGCCACGTCCACGTGAAGCAGAGTGACGCCGCAATCAAGCGCCAGCGACGGAAAGGTGACGACTTGAGTTTCTACTTGTAATGAAGATTCGATCGAAGTAGACATCGCGCGCATGAGCGCAAACGGCAGAGCGCACGTTTATTAGCGGGTTAAGCGCTCAAAATTGCACGATAGCACGCGGCAGGAATTCGCGTGCTTATCCCTTCTTCAGGATCGCGATCTGTCCCGCATGATAAGCGGCATGTTGAATTGCGCCATGCAGCAAAATATAAAAGGTTTGTGGCTCGGAGCCCACGGCCTCGTCCTCCAATCGATCTTCGGGAAAGGCACGGATCGCGTCCTCTAGCGCCCGTTCTTCTCGTTGCAACAATGCCAGTGCGTCCTCCCATGTGCCGGTCATCTTCGGCCAGTCCTCCGCGTCGGTAACTTCGCGAAGCGTGGCAGCTGTTAGGCGCTCTCGCGCAATTCGGAGCCAGGCCGAGATATGCAGCACGAGTTCCCAAATTGTGTGCACCCCTTCCAGCCTCCGCCTGCGGGCGCCCTCTTCGCCGACATCGGACAACAGATCCCTTAAATTCGGACCTAACCAGGCTGGGCCCTCATACACCCGCCGCAACTGGTCCGCAATGCGGGCGGCCTCACTCGTTTCTGGCATAGCAGGAATTCTAACTGAATCGATACTATGGATCGAACCTATCTCTGGAGGCCATCTTGCGTCTGCTCCCTTTACTTCTATTTGCGTTTGCGTCAGCACTTCCTGCGGCCAATGCAGACGATGCTTACACCCCGCTATGGCTCTATAACGGGACATGGGAAGTCACGCGAACCGGCGCAGCGAAGCCTGAAAAACTCGTAAATGCCTGCGCGCTCGTAGGCAAGTATTTCGTTTGCCAGCAGACCGTGAATGGCATGGCAGGAAACCTTGTTGTCTTCATTCCGACAAGTACAGTGGGCAAATACGCGATGCAAGACATCACACAGCAAGGGCGCGCAACTGGGCGCACACAGCTTGAGATTAACGGAGATCACTGGGTTTACAGCAATACCTGGGACGAGGGGGGCAAGACGACCTACTACAAGACCACAAACGTGTTTTCCGGTAAGAGCCGCATCCATTTCGAGCAGCTCGAATCAACTGATAACAACAAATGGAAGACGACCGGTGGGGGAGATGAAGTGCGCACCGGACCGGCCCCCGCGAAGGTCGTCGTGCGTTGAATTGTCATACGGAAGAATGCGGGCGCCGGGAAAGCACGACGGCAAGAAGGCCGGCGAGCAAACTAAGCGCGAACCCGGCTACGACGTCCGCGGCGTAGTGATACCGGCCATAGATTGTGGCCACGGATACGCTGACGGCGTAGATCAGCAGGCCCCAGCCGAATCGTTTCCGACCAGGCAGAATCGTAAACATCGCCCACGCCGAGGAGAAAGCAGAGGAGACATGAGCGCTCGGGAATACGCCTACGTGAATCGTTGCTTTCTTCAGAAGAAACAAATTCAAAGTCCGAACCCAGCTCGTGACAGTTGGCATATCGAGACTTGGCGCCACAAAACGCGGTGGTTGCGATGGGAAATATGGAAATAACGCGTAGGCTGCCAGCGTGCCCGTAAGGTAGATCAGGTAAAACCTGTCGATTGCCGCTCTCCGATGAAAGTAAAGTACGGCAACGCAGTAAGCTGCCAATCCATACACGAGCAAATAGCAGAGTTCAAGATACAGGGGGATTATCCTGCCTAGGCTCTCAATTCTCTGCCGCCAGTACCAGTTGAACAACAGCACGTGGTCCCAGCGCAGCCAGATGGTTTCGTAGCTGTGATCGAACCGGCGTGGAAGAAACAGTTCCATCTCTCGGAAAGCGCCGAAAAGTATTCCAATTGGAAGCCAATCTCTCAAGAACTGGATCGCCCCGGAAACCTGTCTCGTGTGCGCCCCTGATAGGGTGCAACACAGCGCGAACACCGCGCACAGAATGAGAACGGGCTGAAATTTCAGCGAGGGGCGATCGGGGAAAAACGGTATCAGGAGCGCGATATAAGCGAAGAACCCAATCAGAAGCCACTCAGAGCTCCTCAGCCTGAGCCACTTCATCCCGCCGCGGAAGACGGCTGCGCCGCACGGGATGGCCTCGGTTGAAAGAAGAGAGCGAGGCCGCTAAGGATCCCTGTCCAGATTGCCCAGCTCGTAAGTAATCTCTGTTGGATCAGAATTCCAGCCACGATCGGCGCGGTAATTTGCGCTACCGAGGTTAACGATTGAGTAAGTCCGAGTATGACGCCGTGTTCCTGCTTGCCTGCTTGCTGGGTAATCAGGCTTGTCAATGCCGGGCGCAATCCTGCTCCGCCGATAGAGGTTAACGCCATTACCCAGAGTAGTTGCCCAACCGTATGAGTGAAACCGACGACCGCATATCCGATAAAGGAACTTACAAAGCCTAGCTGAACGACTCTCTTCTCGCCCAGCCATTTCACCATCCGGCCAACCATTCCGCCCTGCATAATGATTCCGATGAAGCCGTTAAAGGCAAAAATATAGCCGACCTCGCGGAGGCCGACGTGGTGCCCGTTCCACAGATATTGCCGTTCGGCGAACAGCGCGAAAACCGAGACAAAGCTGGAGAATGAGAGCGCAAACAGCAGCCACTGCCCTAACAGGCGCGCTAGTTGCGAGTCTCGAAAATACTTACGATATTCGCCCCAGGAGATCAAGGATAACCTCTTTCCACCAGGTCCGACGTCTCCTTCCCCTGCAACGTGGATCGTCTCGCGGCGAGGCAGCAGAAAAAACGTGCACAGAATGCTTGCAAGCGAGAGCACGGCGGCGGCGAAGATGGGTGCCTGGTATCCGAAATGGGCCAAGAAGCCGGAAATTGCAGGTCCCACCAGAAAGCCGAAGCCGAAGGCCACGCCAATGATGGCAAACGCTTTCGCGCGGTTTTCCGGCTTCGTCACGTCGCTGATATACGCTTGCGCAATGCTCAAGTTACCTGCCGTCAACCCGTCGATGGCCCGCGAAAGAAAGACCATCCAGACCTGGGTCGAGAACGCAAGGATTAGGAAACCAAGCAGTGTTCCGGCCTGGCTCACCAGGAGGACTGGGCGTCGTCCCCGGCGATCGGAGATTTGGCCCAGGACCGGCCCCGCAATTAGTTGACATACGGCATAGATCGAGACGATCGTTCCGACCACGGCCGCAGAGGCGCCCAGTTTCTCCGCGTAGAAAGGGAGCAGCGGAAGAATGATCGTAAAGCCGAGAACGTCGACCGCGACAATCAGAAAGATCGGCAGCAGCGGTGATGTGAATCGCCCGGTCTGTGATGCTTCGATCGCTTCTGCCACCGTATTCACAATACGATCTTACCGAG
>JAFATG010000031.1 GCA_019244055.1 Acidobacteriaceae bacterium
GTATGGCGATGGAACACCCAACGCACTGGGCTTCGACTACTTCGATGGTTTCCTGGAGGGCGCCCCGCATCCGATTGATACCAGCGCCGGCGGGGCAAAGACTGACAAAGGCTCTAATCCGCAATTCCCAACGGGACCGTATAGCTGCGGATTTGTTCCCAATCATTCAGATGATTCTACCTATGGAAGCGACGCGGGAGCGTGCTACTTCGCCGATAACCGCTGCAAGATGATTACGACGGCTGACGCTCCGACGCCTGGCCGCGCGTGCATGGAGAAGGGCGGCATCTTCCTACCGTCGCAGTTCGGGGGCGAGTCGTGCCACTCCACCCTTCCATCGCAGTTAAATTTCGGCCTTGCCAACGGCTACTACGTCTTCAATCTGGTGACAAACGATTTGAAAGCGGGTACCGTCTACAAGCATCCGCTCGTCGATCCTCGCGCGCGCATGTACTCGCCTACGGAAACCACGGACGCAGCGATCAATTGGATCAAATCACAGCCTGATGGCCAGCCATGGATGGCAACCGCCGCTTACGCAAGTATTCATGCACCGTATCAGCAGGCCCCGCAGTTGCTGACGCCTGGTGAGCCCGACCTCAGCAATGTACGTTGCGGCGCAACGAAGGAGAATTCCCAAACGCCGACGCTCCTGGATATCCATAAGCTCAGCAATCAAATGGTTGAAGCGATGGATACTGAAATCGGGCGTTTACTGGAAAAAATGGGTCTCGCTGCGAAAAGAGCCGATGGGACCCTCGAATACGATCCGCTAGCTTCCAACACAATGATCATTGTCATTGGAGACAACGGAACGTACGCGCAAAGTGTCAAGCTGCCCTTTGATATCCAGCACGCGAAGGGCTTCGTTAACCAGACCGGCGTCTGGGTTCCTCTGATTGTGTCGGGACCGCTTGTGAGCAGCCCGAATCGGGACGTTCAGAACATGGTTAACGTCGCGGATCTCTTCGCCCTCTTTGGTGAGATCGCCGACCTCAATGTCCGGGATTTCGTGCCGAAATCGCGCATCGTCGATTCGGTATCGATGTTGCCTTATTTGACGAATCCCTCCCAGACGAGTCTGCGCGCGTACAACTTTACGCAGACGGGCATCAACATCTCCGCCGGCGGCCAAAGGCCCGGACCGTGCGTGATCCCGATCCCGCAAAACAAACCAACATGCGTGCAGCTTTTCCCCCAAAAGGCCCTTTGCGAGACAGAAGGCGGAACGTGGTGGGGCCCAGGTGCGACCTCGCCTCAAAAACCGTTTAACTCCTGCTGCGATTTGGTGCAAAACGGCCCCCCGATGAATCTAAAAGTGCTGCCTCTCGCGCAGGCTGCCGTTCGAAATGACAACTTTAAGTTGATTCAGGTGACGCCCGATACCTGCGATTCAGAGGAGCCTCCGCTACAGCTTTACAGAATCAATGAAGCTCCCGGCGTTCCACTGATCGACTTCCCCAAGCTGAACCTCATCAAAGATCAGAACGACCCGACGAATGGCTTAACTAAAGAGCAGGCTGAAAACTACCATGCTCTGAGTATTGAGCTCCAACTTATACTCAGTTCTGAGTCTCAATGTCCGGGCGATGGCAATGTCGATGGGGTAGTCAATCAGAAGGACATCAAGAATTGGACTCTGTTTCACAAGAGCGGCTCGACTGGTACGACTACCCCGACAAGTTCGAGCTGGTACGATTTTCCGATGAAGAATGGAGTCTTCACCCCGCCCCCGGATGGAGTTTACGACGGCTTTACGGGCATGGACGATTTGAAGGTAATTCAAGAGAACTTGGGTCGAACCTGTCCACCGCGCTAGTCGTGAGCCTGAGTTTACCTTCGACAATCGCGATTATTGAAGGTAATGGCCAATTCAGCTATGGCATGAAGGTGCGCTCCTGAGACTCGAAAAGGATTGCAGCAATCGAAGTACGTGTCCCCGATACAGCGCCAGTACCCGCTCGGCTGTCGCCATCGGTACCCGCATGATTGTCCGCTTGCGGTGCCGCTGGTCGAACAACCCGTCCTAGCCGAATTCCTGATACGGGTCGCGCATCCGCCGCATTGTCGGGTCACATGCGCCGATGATCTCGGCCGCTTCCAGCCAGGTGATCCTCTTCGCCATGGCTTTCAAAATTATGACCTGCCCCCGTTCGTTGGTCCAGTTAGCCTACTGAAGTTACCATGTACGTTCCTCGTGCTGTGAGCCCTTCGTCCTCATGTCAGGTTGTTTTCTCTGCGGCCAGGTTCGTTGGTCAAGGCCGCACGTGAGTGCGCCGTCAGGGCAGCCTTGACCAACAGTTCTGGCTGCGGTATGCAAGTCAGCGGGGACGAAGGGCGTTGCCACGGTGCTGCGAATTCGTCCGGGGTTCGATAATCCAAGCTGCTGTGCGGGCGGGCGCGATTGTAGTCGTCGCGCCAGATGGAAATTTTCTGGCGTGCATCGGGCAGATTGCGGAACCAGTTTGTTCAGGCACTCGTCACGAAGCCGTCCATTGAAGCTTTCGATATGCCCGTTCTGCATCGGCTTGCCCGGTTGTATGTGGTTCATGGCGATCTTCCGCTCTAGGCACCAGGCGAGGAACTGCCGTGAAGTCAGTTCGGGTCCGTTGTCCAGTCGCAAAGCTTTCGGCGCTCCACGCTGAGCGATGATACCGTCCAGCACGCGTGACGCGCTGGCTTGCAAACGATGTGTCAGTCTGTAATGCCAGACATTCGCGGGTGAAGTTATCGACAATGCTCAATACACGAACAACGCGACCGTTCGCGACAGCATCGCACAGAAAGTCCAACGACCACTCCTCATTGGAAGCCGTCAACAACGGCTGGCTGAGTCCGGCTCGCACTAACCTCTTGCGCCGAGTTCGCTTCACGCTCAGGCCAGCTTCCTGGTACACGCGAAACAACGGTTTGTGATTGACACGCTGGCCCTCACGGGCGAGCAACACCGCGAGTCGGCGATAACCGAACCGCGGCCGCTCCTGTGCTAGCTTCACCAGTCGCTGGCGCAACTCCTCATTGCGGTCTGGCTTCTTCCGATACCGACAGCTCGAGCGCCACACCCCCAGCAGCCCGCAAGCTCTTCGTTCACTAATGCCGAACGTTTTCACGGCCAACTCTACATCTTGCCGTTGAGCTGCGAGCTCCAGCCGTTTTTTGTTATCACAGTCTTCAATACTTCTTTGTCCAGGCTGAGATCGGCAACCAGGTGCTTCAGCCGGTGGTTCTCTTCTTCCCGCTGCCGCAGCCGCTGCGCTTCACTCACCTCCAGGCCCCGGTACTTGCTTTTCCAGGGGTAAATCGTCGCCTCACTGACGCCGTGTTCCCGTGCCAGATCCGCCACCTTCTGCCCCGCTTCGTGCCGTTTCAGTATCCCGATGATCTGCTCTTCGCTGAATCGACCTTTCTTCGTCCCTTTCTCCTGTTCTCGAAATCCTAACCCATTTCGGACGAGTTTCAGGGGATCAGGTCAGAAAGACTAGTGACTTTAGTCACCGCATTCTGAGCTTTAAGGCTAAGTATCCGCAGCGGTTTCAGCGGATTCAAAGTGCTGAGGCGAGCTCAGATTCAAGTCACTCTTGATCAATTACGGTGACGTCCCGGCCCTTGATTTGGATGAGGCGTTGCGTCCGGAGACGCGCCATGTTTCGCGAGACAAGTTTCGCGAACTGTGCCGATGCGAGCGGCGAGTTCCTCATGACTGACCTGCAGCTCTAAGACTGTTCCCGTTTTGCTCGGCCGGCCATTGGTTTGAGGCTCGCGAACCAGCCAGGCAATCAGCGTGGCGGACGGTTGTAAAAGAAAGCTCCTCGATGGTTCGGAGCAGTCGCCGAAGACGCGCCGACCACCTGCGATACCTTCAGAGTGACTTCCGGATGATCGAGGCAACGTGCCCAAAAGTCTCTCCGAGAGACGAAAAGAACTTGAGCGTCGTCGACGGCCGCAGCAGATGCCGGTGGGCGCCCCCATCAAATACGGGGAGTTCAGCAATCGAACTGCCGGGGCCTTTTACGGCTAACACTTGTTCCCGTCCGCCAGCAGATGTCTTGAAGATCCGCACGCGTCCGGAACCTACGACATTATCCAGAGACATCTCAGTAGCGGCGTGAACGTCTCGTCTCTGACAAACTTCGTCCTGAAAATCTATCGCACGCTGCTAGCGATTTTCGGTGTCGAGGAATGGGTGGGTTCGTTTTATTGAGGTTCAGGGACGAAGCTCGGATGGGGTAAGTGAGCCTGTGTTCACGGGGCTGAATCGCCAAGTTGTTACCAGGCAATCCACGATGATGCGGCGGCTCACTTGCGATGCATCGACTCTGTAATTTCCGGACGCGACCGCTGTCATCAGGTATGCGGCTTTGGCACGCATCTTCGAAGCGCCCAGCTCCAGGCCGTTTATCACAGAACTCAGTCTTGTCAATTGCAGTCCCGCCGAAATGGGCGAGGCTGCGGAAGCCGTCTTATCGGCTATTGGGGCTGGTATCTTGCTCATGACCTTCTCGCATTCGCGACCGCCGTTTTCCGGTTCGCGATCGCTTGAAAACCATATCGGCGACTCTAACTTCTTGATTTAGAGGCATAAGGGACAGGGTTGTTGGACAGCGTGTAAAGCGATTCGCAATGCGTGTTGCAACCGGCATTCTCTCGTTGATGATAAGATAGATCTTATATAAGCTAATTCTTATCGACTTGTGCCTAACCTAGATGCCTCGTTCTCCGCTCTAGCTGACCCGACACGGCGTACAATCCTTGCACGCCTCGCCTTGGGCGAAGCGACAGTCAGGGAACTGGCAGAACCGTTTGAGATGACCCAACCGGCGATCTCTCAACACCTGAAGGTGCTCGAAAAGGCGGGGCTCATTCTCCGTCGAGTCGACGGCACAAGGCGGCCTCGTCGACTAGCGAAGGAGGGTATTGAAGCGATGGACCAATGGCTTGCGACGCTACGAAAAGCTTTGGAAAAAAATTACAACCGGCTTGACGAAGTTCTGGCCGCTATGGAACCCGAGAAAGGAAGGAAAACGCGATGAGCAAGATGATCCTTACGACCGAAGGCGATAAACATATCCTTGTGACAAGGCGCTTTGCTGCGTCTCCGGAGGCTGTTTACCGTGCGCACACGGAGCCACAACTAGTCCAGAAATGGTTACTCGGTCCTGAAGGCTGGACTATGCCTGTCTGCGTCACTGACGCGCAACCCGGCGGCAAGATCCGCTACGAATGGACGGATGGAAAAGGACGCGGATTCCATGTGACGGGTGAATATTTGGAGCTCGAGCCTTACAGCAGGATCGTTCATGTGGAGCGCATGCACTTGCCGGATCCGACCCCTGACAACCACGTTGAAACGAGGTTCGACCCGGACGGTACAGGCACGTTGATGACAATGCGCATGACATTGCCCGATAGTCAGACGCGAGCGGCGATGCTTGCGACAGGCATGGAACACGGAATGGAAGCGAGCTACGCTCGTCTGGAAAAAATAATTTAGGCCGGCTTCTTCGTTTCCTCAATAATCTCTGAACCCAAACAAGGCCAATTATCGTAGTCAGCTACATGGGAGTCGCCGCCCGGTGTAGCTTGGCACTGCTCACATTCGGATTGAGCGCGGCCGGTCCGCTACTTGCCGCGATTCGGTTCGAAGATTTCGGGTCCAGTCAGGGCCTCAGCCTGGTCGGTGATGCCGCCGTGTCCGGCAAGACATTGCGCCTCACGCGAGCCAAAGGCGATCGCTCCGGTGCTGCCTGGTTCCGCGAGAAGCAGTCTGTGGCATCAGGCTTCGAGACGACGTTCCAATTCCAACTGACGCGTCAAGGCGGGCTTGGGCACGGCGCCGATGGGTTCGCCTTTGTCTTACAGAATTCGGGACCGGAAGCCTTGGGGGGACGTGGCTCAGCCGGCGGCTTTGCCGTTGACGACCAAACCTACGATCACAAAGATGCAGCGATCCCATGGAGCATCGCGGTTTTCTTCGATACTTATCGGAATCCCGAAGAGGGAGACCCGTCGGCCAACTACATTTCGTTTTGTACCTACGGCAGACCCAGCGAATTGCGCTGGCCGGCGCCGCGCCTCGCGTTCACGCCGAATCTGCCTGTTCGGTTGAAGGACGGGAAGGTGCACACCGCGCGCATACGGTTTCAGCCGCCACTTCTCTCAACGTTCTTGGACGACTCTCCTGCTCCCGTTTTGGAATCAGTTGTGGACCTTTCGATCGTGATGGATGAGCAAGGCGAAGCCTGGGTCGGGTTCACCGCTTCGACCGGTGGTGGGTACGAAAATCATGACATTCTTAACTGGTCTTTCACGGGAACGGACGTTGCGTCCAGCTTGTCGGCGGTCTCTTCGCATATCACGTTTATGATGTCGGCCTGTCTGCCTGATCGAAAGCTGTGTACGCCCGAGAGCGCAGTCGTTGAGCACCGCGATGTAGGCTATCACGTCATTCTGCCTGGTAATTCGGAATGGGGCGCCAGTATTTCCACTCCGCCAGGGCGAACCGTCACGGTGACCGACGCTCACGGGATTGTGTGTTGGGACCTCCAGGCGCGAGGCACGGACGGGTGCAGCGGGCCGTCCGGCAATGGTACACGGGCCGGCCCAGAATTCCTTGCGCCTGACGCGCCAAGCGGCGCCCTGATCATGAGGACCACCGAAGGCCAGACCTGGTTTTCGGTGAATGGGCGGACCGGCGCTGGCTTTAAGGACAATGAAGGCTTCTACGAATTCAATTTGGAGATCAAATAGCCGGGTCGAAATCGTTGTTGTGGCCGAAATTCCTGATTGGGTGCTTAGGTTAACACTTATTCGGTGGCCAGAATGCCGATGAGTGAAGTAGAGGACTCGCTCCTCTCTTGAATTCGCAATGCCGCAAAAAGCTCGCATTCTTATCGTCGAAGACGAACCTCTGAACGCCAGAATTCTTGAATTTCAGCTTACGAGGCTCGGGTACTCAATCGTGGCTGTCGTCGCTTCCGGCGAAGAGGCGGTGAAACTTGCCACGACGGGAAGGCCCGACATAGTTCTGATGGATGTCCAGCTCGAGGGTGCGATGGATGGCGTGGAAGCCGCTACTTTGATCCGCCGCTGCATGGGTATTCCGGTTGTTTATCTGACCGGTAATTCAGACGAGCAGACGATGGAGCGGGCGCGAGCGACCGATGCCTTCGCATATCTTCACAAGCCGTTCCAGGAAGGCGACGTGCACAGCACACTGCAAATGGCCTTAGACCGGGCGGAAATGGAGGAACGGCTCGTAGATGAACACAGATGGTTTGCCGCCACTCTGCGCAGCATCACCGACGGCGTAATCGCGACTGACGCAACGGGAGGCGTCAAAGTCCTGAATCCCGCGGCCGAACAACTCACGGGTTGGAACGAAGAGGAGGCGCTGGGGCGCGATCTCTCCGAGGTCTTCCAGACTTTCGATCCCGAAACACGCCAACCCGCCGAATGCGTTTTGAAACGACTCCTCCACGGAGAAACAGCTGCTGATAGCAAGACGCATTGTCTCCTCCTCTCTCGCACTGGGACCGAGACGGCAATAGAACACACTGCCACCTGCATTGCAACGGATTCCGAGGATATGAGGGGCGTGCTGGTGGCGTTCTCCGAACGCCGCGGGGCAGTTTAGACTGTTGCGGCCGGCACCGATGCAGTCAAACGAGACCAGGGCAAATATGCGATAGCCGTTCTCGCCCGCAACAGACGCTGTGCAAACTCGCGATACAGTCTCCTACATGAACTGGTCACGGCGCGAATGGGTACGGAATTGTGCGGGCCTCTGCCTGGGAGCTGCCTTCGATGCGCGCAGTCAACAGCAGCCGAGATCCGGCTTTGTCAAAACCAGCGGCAAAAATCTGGTGACTCCGGTCGGCGAGAAGCTGCGGCTTCGAGGCATCAATCTTGGCAATTGGTTTGAGCCCGAGGGATACATGTTCTTGTTTGAAGGAGGACCGCAATCTCCTCGCGAGATTGAGGCTTTCTTTAACGAGCTGATCGGGCCCAGCGCTGCCGCCGATTTCTGGAAGGAGTACCGCAGGCGCTACATTACCGAGAAGGATATTCAGTTCATTCATCGCTCAGGATTGAATTCCGTTCGCATTCCGCTGCATTACAAGTACTTCCAGCCGGGATCCGGCGGGTTTGAAGTGCTCGATCCTGTGATCGGGTGGTGCCGCCAGGCGGGTATCTGGGTCCTCCTCGACATGCATTGCGCACCGGGAGGCCAGACTGGAACCAACATCGACGATAGTTGGGGTTATCCGTGGCTCTACGAAAGCGATCGCAACCAGGAGTTGACGTGCGCGGTCTGGAAACATATCGCTGGACATTACCGTGACGAGCCAATCGTATTGGGCTACGATCTGCTGAACGAGCCGATCCCGCACTATCCGCGATTACGGCAATACAACCCCAAGCTCGAGCCCCTCCTTCGCCGCATCACGGCTGCGATTCGTGAAGTGGATTCAAACCACGCCATTTTTCTCGAAGCCGCGCAGTGGGATAGCAATTTCGAAGTATTCGGGCCGCCGTTCGATCACAACCTCGTCTACGAATTTCATAAATATTGGACAGCGCCGACGCAAGCCGTAATCCAGCAATACCTCGACTACCGCGATCGCTACAACGTGCCGATCTGGTTGGGAGAATCGGGGGAGAACAAAGACGAATGGATCGAGCAATTCGTGAAGGTGCTCGAAAGGAACGATATCGGCTGGTGTTTCTGGCCATACAAGAAGATGGAAAAGACGTCGTGCATGGTCTCGATTCCGAAGCCGGTTCATTGGGACGACATCACGAAATTCGCCGCCATGCCTACGGGTACGGGGAACGCCGAGAAGCGAATTGCCGCCCGGCCTTCGCTCGATCATTCACGCGAGGCTGCTAACGATCTGCTAGATAAGATCTCGCTTGCTAAATGCCGCGTAAATACAGGCTATTTGCAAGCTCTCGGCCTTCGGACGTAAACGATTGGGTTGCGTTACGGTCAAGAAAAGCACATTACTTCGTGAGCCACAGCTCCAATCCTATCGGGCTCTCCTGAATCTCGATCTCTTGAAACTTCGTCTGTGCGAGAAATTGTTCGAATTCGAGCCTGGTATAGGCGCGTTTGAGAAGCATGAATCGAAACGTCAACTTAGTGATGATGCTATTCACGGCACCCAGTTCCATCGCATCGATACCTTGGCTAATCGATTCCTTGGACGCATCGCGGCGCAGATCAATGATGAGCGCTGTTCCACCCGGTTTGAGAACCCGATGCATTTCTTCCAGAGCGCGTAATGGTTCGGCGAAGTTCTTAAAAGCTGCCCGGCAGAACAGAAAATCGAATGCATCGTTGTCGAAAGGCATGTTTGAAGCATTCCCGTGCCGGAAATTGACGGCTACCCCGGCTCTCGCGGCATTCGCTCGCGCAATTTCGACGAACGTCTCGCTGATGTCCAGGCCGGTCACGCGGTAATCGCCCATTTTTCTGAGCTCAACTGCAAAGTAGCCCGGACCGGGCGCTACTTCCAGTACGCTGCTACCACGCCTGAGTCGGGTCGCAATGCGGCTGGCGAGAGACTTGAATTCTTGCAGCCCTTTTCCGGTGAGGGAGGCATACCACCTGGCAATGGGGCCTTCCATGCCCAATCCTTTGTAGGGCTTTGCCACAGATCCGTGAGTAGACATGATTTTTACTTCCGTCTCGATCGTAATTGCGTTTCGGTGTCCTGCCCAAATCAGATCCGGCGAACGCGGAATGGAAGTCGGCGAGTTGCGGGAACGCGCCGGGGAACCTCCGGAAAGTGATACGCTGATTGTCCGAGAGTGTATGCGCGCGCGACAACTGGGTCCTTTGCTCTTGGTCATTTTGGGGCTCGGAAGTACAGCGTTCGCGCAGCTGGCGCGGCAGTCTGCACCAGTTCCGGCAGACCCGCTGGAATTGGCAATGGGGCCAGTCGAAGTGGCCGACACGGCTGACAAGCGAGCCGCTATCCTTGCCCTTCTGGAGCGGGCACGCCAGAACAATAACCTCCACGCTCCAGGCTCTGCTCCCTACCGTCTGCGTGTCTCGTTCAACGCGACTGGAACTCCGAGCCTAAGCGGGCCGGGCGAAATGGAAGAGATCTGGTTGGCTGGAGATAAATGGCGGTGGTCGGCCCGTCTTGGGAGCTATTCCCAGGTGCGCATCTGGCACGACGGCATCGCGTACGACACAAATGCGCATGCTTATCTCCCGTTGCGGTTGAAAATGCTGCGTGGGTCGATCTTCTGGCCTGTGGCGGGACAATTGGCCTCGCGCTTGATTCGGATTGCGCCGGCGACATCGAATGGGAAGACGGTCACGTGCGCCCTAATTTCGGGCGCGTGGATGCCGGCAACGGCTGAGCCGGGCCGCCGCTGGCAGGAACAGGAGTTCTGCATTGACCCAAACACAGGCTTGCTGCAGACCTATTCGGTTGCCCCAGGCATTTACGCTGCCTACGATTATTCGAGCGGTACACCCTTTCACGGCAGTACTGTGCCCCGGGTTCTTTCAATTGTTGTGGCCGGCGAGACCGTGCTCCAAGCACAAATCAGCATTGAGGATGCTGGTGCGGTAGACGAGGGAATGCTCGCACCGACGCAACAGATGCATGGGCCCGGGGCCGTCATTGTGGCGCCGATGCGATTCGCTATGATTGCGCCTGGCCAAACCGGAGCCGGCGCCGGCACGGTTCAGCCGGTGATTATTCATGCCGCGGTTGATGCAAACGGTCACGTGCTCGAGGCAGAAGCACTGCAGACTTCGAATGATGAACTCAGCAGAGCGGCACTCGATTTAGTGAAGCGGAGAAACTATGGCGAGGCTTATCGGGGCGAGACACCGCTCGAGCGCGAGATCTTTGTCAACGTCGAGTTTCGGTGATTAGCTCCCCAGAGTACCGATAAACTTATCCAGCCGGTCGAGTCCGCGTTCGAGCTCCCTCATGGAGGTCGCGTACGAGATGCGAACGTGATCGCTGGTTCCGAAGGCCTCGCCCGGAACAACGGCTACATGCTCCTGTGCGAGCAGTTCGCTTGAGAAGCTGAGTGAATTCTGGATACGTCCGCTACGAAACGCGACGCTGATATTCGGGTAAGCGTAGAATGCGCCCTTCGGTGTCGCAATGGTAACTCCGTCGATTGCGCGCAAGCGATCGACGACGAAATCACGGCGCCGGCGGTATTCGGCGAGCATCGCCGGCACGGAATCCTGAGGTCCGAGCATAGCCTCCAAGCCGGCTTTTTGGGCGATAGAAGTCGGGTTGGAAGTGCTGTGACTCTGCAGCTTCATCATTGCGCCAATAATCGGCGCGGGCGCCAAGGCGAAACCGATCCGCCATCCGGTCATGGCATACGTTTTTGAAAGTGATCCGGCAACCACCACCGTCTCCTTGGCGCCAGGCAGTGCCGCGATCGAGAACGGTTCGTCCTCATAGAGGAAGTGACAATAGCATTCGTCCGTGAGCAGGAACATTTCCCGCTTCGAAGCGAGCTCGAAAATCGCGCGAAACTCCTCTTTCGAAAGCACAGCGCCGCTGGGATTGCATGGCGAGTTGATGATCATGAGCTTGGTGCGCGGCGTGATGTGCCGCTCGATCATGGCCGCAGAAACCTCAAACCCGGCGTGCTCCTCGCTTTCCACGAATACGCATACGCCGCCCGCGTAGTTTACGACGTCTTTGTACGTCACCCAATAGGGGACCGGGATTATGACCTCGTCACCAGGATTCACGAGAGCCTGGATAAGATTGAAAATTGCGTGTTTCCCGCCTACCGTAACCAGACACTCGGAGAAAGCATAATTTGTTCCGAAGTCAATTCTGTGGCGCTCGCAAATAGCTTCCCGCAGCTCCTGGGTGCCGCCCGCGTTGGTGTATTTTGTGAAGTCCGCGGCAATCGCTTTGACAGCCGCTTCTTTGATATTGGCGGGGGTAGGGAAGTCGGGCTCTCCGGCGCCGAAATCGACAACATCGATTCCCTCCCGGCGAAGGCGTTCGGCGTCGGCAGAGACCTTCAAAGTGGAGGAGACGCTAATGGTGGAGATGCGATCTGCGATTTCTGCTGTTGCTTGCATAAATGTAACTTCCAGTTTAAATTCAACGGACGGATTTTGCCCGCAGTCGCCGCGAGACCGGTTCCGGCACGAACCGGGAGACGTCGCCGCCGAGCATCACGATTTCCTTAATCATGCGCGAGCTGATGAATGAATATTCTTCCGCCGCCATGAGGAAGATCGTTTCGGTTTCGGGTCTCATCCGGCGGTTTAAGAGAGCCATTTGGAGCTCCGTCTCATAGTCGGAGATCGCGCGGATCCCGCGTAGGATCGCATTCGCGTTGCGCCGGGCGGCATAGTCGACAAGGAGACCTTCGAAGGAATCGATCTCGACGGTTGGCAGCGAGGCCGTCACTTCGCGAATCATTTCGGCCCGCTCCTCGATGGAGAATAGTGGCTGTTTATTCGTGTTTCTCAGGATCGCTACGATGAGGTGATCGGAAACGCGCGCGCCGCGGTGGATCAGATCCAAGTGGCCGTTGGTCAAAGGATCGAACGAACCAGGATACACAGCCACGAGACGGCGCTCGGAATTGGCGGGATCGGATTGGCTGCCGGCCATGGCGGGAAAATTCGAGTGTAGCGGACGGCAATGAACGGAAAGACAATACTGGAATCTGACGATGCGCGGATCTTCGATGTGCGAACCCACGCCCAGGGCCCGCAAGGCGCTTTGCCCCTTACGCCCGAGATGCTGCTGCAGCAGCCATCCGGGAATTTATTCGGTTGGACGCAGAACGCCGGAATGGGCTGGGCTCCCGAAGCACTGGGCGGCAAACAATTTCTGATTTTGAGCACGCACGGCGGCGTGCGCGCGGAAAATGGACGGCCCATCGCGCTGGGGTATCACACCGGGCATTGGGAAGTCGGGTTGCTCGTGGCCGAGGCGGCCCGTGAATTGGCAGCTCACCGCGCAATTCCGTTCGCAGGCGCGTGCACGGATCCGTGCGATGGCCGAACTCAGGGCACGACAGGGATGTTCGACTCGTTGCCCTATCGCAATGATGCAGCGATCGTCTTGCGACGTCTGATCCGCTCCTTGCCCACTCGCAGCGGAGTGATCGGGATTGCAACTTGCGACAAGGGTCTGCCCGCGATGATGATGGCGCTGGCCGGGTCGCGCGACTTGCCCTGCGCGCTGGTGCCAGGTGGTGTGACTCTGTTGCCCGAGCACGGCGAGGATGCGGGCAAAGTACAGACCATCGGCGCGCGTTTCGCCCATCAGAAGATTTCGTTGGAAGAAGCGGCGTTGGCAGGATGCCGGGCCTGCGCGTCACCTGGCGGAGGATGTCAGTTCCTTGGGACTGCCGCAACGTCGCAAGTGGTGGGCGAGGCGCTGGGACTCGCACTGCCGCACGCCGCGCTGGCGCCTTCCGGGGAACCGGTCTGGCTCGATATGGCGCGGCGGACAGCACGGGCCATGTTACGGCTGGAGGAATTGGGCCTCCGGACCAGAGACATTGTGACCCGGAACGCGATTGAAAACGCGATGACCGTACACGCGGCGTTCGGCGGCTCAACGAACCTGCTCCTGCATATCCCCGCAATCGCGCATGCAGCCGGTCTGCCGCGGCCGACTGTTGCCGATTGGAATCGAATTAATCGCAGCGTGCCACGCCTTGTGGACGCGCTGCCCAATGGACCGCGCAATCATCCCACCGTGCAGGTCTTCCTCGCGGGCGGCGTTCCGGAAACAATGCTGCATCTGCGTCGCGCCGGATTGCTCGATACGAGCGCGAAGACTGTATCGGGCGAGACGCTCGGAGCGATTCTCGATTGGTGGGAGGAATCCGAGCGGCGTGTCCGGTTTCGTGAGAAATTGCGCAGCCTCGATGGCGTAGATGCCGATGACGTGATTCTCTCACCCGATGCCGCCCGATCGCGCGGGCTCACCTCGACCGTTTGCTTCCCGCATGGGAATTTGGCGCCAGAAGGTTCAGTTGTCAAGAGCACCGCGATCGATCCCGCAGTGGTGGACTCAGATGGCGTATATCGGATGCGCGGACCGGCGCGAGTCTTCGTGACGGAACACGATGCGATTGCCGCCATCAAGAACCAGCAGATTCGGGAAGGCGATGTGCTGGTCCTGATCTGTCGCGGGCCCTTGGGCGCTGGCATGGAAGAAACGTATGAGATCACGTCGGCGCTGAAGCATTTGCCGTTCGGGAAGCACGTGGCAGTGATCACCGATGCGCGCTTCAGCGGCGTATCGACGGGAGCATGTGTCGGCCATATTTCGCCGGAGGCGCTGGCCGGCGGCCCTGTCTGCCGACTCCGCGATGGCGATCTTGTCGAAATCGTCATTGACCGGAACAAGCTTGAGGGATATGTAAATTTCGTAGGCGAGAATGGTGAATCCTTCGATGCGGAAGAAGGACGCCGCCGGCTTATGAGCCGCGCGCCCCGTACCGATCTGCGAGCTGACCCGGCGCTTCCCGTCGACACGCGTCTCTGGGCGGCGCTGCAGCACGCGAGCGGAGGGATTTGGGGAGGCTGCGTTTATGATGCGGAGGCGATTATCGCCAAATTGCGCAGCACACTATAGGGGCCACGGACTCCAACCGCCATCCACCGTGCGCTTGTTCTTTTCGTCTTCTTTGTCTTTGGCGCGCTGAGCTTGTGATTTGCCGCCCTTGAAATACAGATGGACGATCACGTCGTGAGTGGATGCGTTAGCAGTGTAATCGGAATGTGTGTCGCCCAGGTTGTCGAACAGACCCTGCTCTTGCACACGTTTCAGAAAGAAATCCGGGTACTCGGGATTGAACGGGTGACCGGGTTTCTCGCCCCAGAGCTTTTCGATAACCGGCTCACTCGTGATATCCAGCCCGTGCATGTCCAGCGTCTTGAAATTGTAGACCTCCCCCGGAACAACGTTGTAACTGATGTTCACTGCCCGTTTGGAATCGTCGACATCCGTTTGAGCAAGTACGCTCGCATCCAGTAGTCCGCGCCGTTTCATCCGGTGCAGCATGTCAAGCCGGAACTGATCGACCTTGTCGCCGTTGAACGGCTGGCCGGGTTTGAACGGAATGCTGGAGCGAATCTCTTCCTCGTCCATTCCGCCGCCATGAAAGCGAATCAGGCCAAACGTGAACAACGGCCCTTCAGCAATCGTGACCTTCACAATCACGCCCAAATTGCCCCTTGAAGCCTCGGTTTCGACTTTCGGGAAGGTGACTTCGGCGTACCCCTTCGCTGCGTAAAGGGGGCGGATTGCTCCGTCCAGAATCAGCTTTATCCGTTCATCCGATAACGGAGTACCCACAGCGACGCGATTCACAGCCCGCAGGATAGTACCGGTGTCTATGGCCTGATTGCCAGTCACAATCACCTGAGAAACGGTGGGAGCCGGCGCGTTCGGTGTGAACAGAACCGTGAGCTGCTGTGGGTCATCATTCGAAACAACCGCCTTGACTTCCACCTTTGGATTCGATTGCGCTACGAACTCCTGAACGGCTCGCCTGTAGCGGTTTAACACGCCCTCCGTTCCCGGAATTTTGTCGGCATAGAGCGGAACGTGCGTGCGCAGGTACTGCTCGATTTGATCGGGATTCACGCCCAGGCGCTCGAAGTGCATCGGAAAGAGCTGGGAGATCTCGGCGACTTGAAACGTAACGTCATAGAGCGGTGACGGTCCGCCCGAAAATCGATACTCATCGGCCACATTGCTGAAGAGCTCGGTATTTTGCAGGGCGAGGCGTGCCTGCTCGATCGCCTGAGGACTGATGTGCTCGCCTATTTGAAGACCGGACGCCTTCAGAATGTCCGGGCTGGAGTACATCTGATTGCCCTTTATGGTAACGGAATGCAAGGTGCCGGGCGGAGGTTCTCTCTTGGCGGCCTTCGCCGGTGCATCGGTTGCGGTCTGAGCCGCACCCGTGATCAACGGCAAACACACGAGCGCCGCACAAACAAAACAACGCATACTTCTATTCCAATGATACGTGCCGTTCCCAACCGCCGTTTCGAGCGGCTGTCACGGGTTCTACACGTTTTCAGGGACTACATACGGAGCTCGATACGTGCCCTTCAGCATGGCCGTAGCTTCGTGATCGTTGACCACGGTCTCGCTTTGAGGATCGAAATGAATCGTGCGGCCCAGGCGATAGGATGCATTTGCCAGATGTATCAGTGTGGTTGAGAGATACCCTTCACGAATGGGTGCGTGCAGGTTTGCGGCGTTCCGGCTGCGCACGCACTCGATGAAATTGACGAAATGCTCGTTTCCAACCCGCTCGATTTTCTGCGGTCCCGGGTCCTCGGCGGCGCCCAGAAACGATTTGTACGCACCGTAGTTCGAAATCGCAAGATACCCCTTCGAGCCGTAGTAAAGATTCCCGATGGTAGATGGCTTCCCGCTCGCCGGGCCGAGGGTCTTGGGCGCTTTCTGAGAATTGCTTAAACCGGCAGCCGGTACTTCATCTTCGCCGAATTCGCGAGTACCGATTCCCGCTTCGTGATTTGTCATCCAGCCGCGTACTTCGAAGTTCATCATCTTTGTCTTCGCTTCGGGGCTTCTGAACTCATAAGCGACGGTAAGAACATTGGGAGTCTGCTGGTCATCATCGAAGAGGAAATGCCCGCCAATAGCGGTGATTGTGTGAGGCAACTCGACACCCAAGCCCCAGCGCGCCAGATCCAGCTCATGAATGCCCTGATTTCCAAGATCGCCATTGCCGGTGTCCCAGATCCAATGCCAGTTGTAGTGGAACCGGTTCTTGGTGAAAGGTTTCATGGGCGCGGGACCGGTCCATAGGTCGTAGTTCACGCCGGCTGGAACGGGTTCCACTGCTGCATGGCCGATGGTGTCGCGCCATTTGTAGCAGAGCCCGCGGGCCATATAAACCTCGCCGATTAGACCGGAGCGCATCTGGCCCATGGCTTCGAGAATGGCGGCGCTTGAGCGGCACTGGCTACCGTGCTCGCAGATCACCTTATATTTGTCCACAGCTTTGACGAGCTGGCGGCCTTCCCACCAGTTGTGCGAGCACGGCTTTTCAATGTAGATGTCTTTGCCCGCCTGCGCCGCCCAGATGCCGATGAGTGAGTGCCAATGATTAGGAGTTGCGATCGAAACCGCATCGACGTTCTTGTCTTCCAGGAGCTTGCGAACGTCAACGTAAGTCTGCGGCTTCGGGATGCCGAGCTTGTCGGCGTCCTCCAGACGCTTGTTCAAAACGTTCTCATCGACGTCGCAGAAGTAGGCGATCTCGACACCCGGAATTGATTTGTAGCCCTTAACGTGGTCCCAACCGCGTCCGCGCACTCCAATTACGGCCACGCGGATGCGGTCGTTCGCGCCCAAAACCTTCTTCGCCGATGCGGCAGTTGTAATGCCTGCCGCGGCAATAGCACCCGCCTTCAGGAAACTACGGCGGCCTGGATTCTCGAGTGTGTCTGACATGGCTTCTCCTCGCAGAAGGTAGTTACCTCCACCTTACCGCTGCCTCGATATGCTCAGCGGCTCCTACTCCTCCCG
>JAFATG010000056.1 GCA_019244055.1 Acidobacteriaceae bacterium
GTTCTTTGACCAGTTTGCCTTCTCACCCGGCAGTGCGATGGCGGAGCTTGCCCGAAAACGCATCCTGCCCCCCGGCACCACGCCAGCGCAGTAACACAACACCCTTCCTCGCGTCAGCCCTCCCATCCGTTCGCTCTACTTTGCTACGCGTGAGATATCCGGGCTAATGCGTCGCCCTCCCTTCCGGCGCTTTCTTCTCGCTCGGCAGTGCGTCCTCTTCTTCCTTCTTCGCCGCGCGTGGCGCGTGCCGGATTTCAATGCCGGTGATGCACGGCTTATCGGGTGGCAGCTCCGGCCATATGCGTGGGTCATATTCCATCACCCATTCGATTTGCCGCTTCGACAGCAGGTGCACCAGCTCCTTGAGGTCGCGCCCGTGCAGTGTCACCACAATGATGGGCGTGCTGAAGTGCATGGAAATCACAAAGCCGTGGCCGTCGCTAATCATGTGGTTGCGATAGCTGTAGGGCAGATACACGTCCGTCCATTCATTCGCGGCGTTCGGGCGTATCCACAGCTCCAGCTCCTGATGCGGCATCGGATTATAGGCTTTGTATTCGTCGGATGCCGCCGCCCGAAGCATGTCCATAGCGGGAGAGGGATGCGCCGCCGGCGTGGCCAGCGCCGCATCGGGCAATCCTTGTTTCTTGCGGTACTTCTCTTCAAACGTCGTCATGCCTCACTCTCCCTGCTGCGTTTGCCGTTAACGGGTTCACGCCGTCATTCCCTGTCAGCGTCACCCCCTGTTTCTGCAAATCCTGCCCTATCTCCTTCGCCTTGTCCAGCGGCGTCGGGTCATTGGGTTTGGGGTCGCCCTGTATGTACATCGCTTGCACCCCCGAGATTCGCGCTTATGTTTGTTTTTCCGAGTGCTTTATCGACTGCGGCCTTTTGCTTGTCATCCATCGCGATGGTGTTCTCCTTATCCGTCATTTGTCCGGCTCTATCCGATGCACGGCAGGCGCATGCGCGGCCCGGTCGCAAGCTTCCTGCACCGTATAGGCTCCCGCTTCTTTCCCCGGCCCGTTATCGTGCAGCGCATCGCGGGACGCTTCCGCCGAATTGCGCATCATCATCCGGTCATGCGCATCCAGTTCCCTCTGGCGCTTTGCGGCAATATCCGCGCTATCTTCCGTATGATGCAGGGCTTTCTGCGTCTGCGATTCGCGGGACTGCTGGCGCGCCCTTTCGCCTGCCGTCTCCCACTGCTTCTCGGAGAGGTCTTCGCCCTTTTTGGGGTTAATGTTGAAGTGATAGTAAAACTCCTCGGTTTCCGGCCGCGGCCATGTCCGCCATGGCCTGCAATTGGGCGAAGCCCTCCCGGATGTTTTTCGCGGACATGCCCCGAACCTCAACAAGGCGCACGCCGCCGTCGTTATCTTTCGTATTGGCAAGATGCACGGCGAAGCGTTTCCACTTGCCGCGACTGCCGCCACTGATAATCACGTTTTAGTCCTCGCGCCTCTCATATACGGCCAGCACCGCCGCGATGGCCTGATGCAGCGACGGAAGCGCGTCCTTGTATTCTTGGAGCAGCGGCGCATTTCCGAAGAGCAAGTACTTGATGGCTTGGTTGAGCAGATTGCCGATGCGATTCATCGCCGCGACGAGCTTCATGGAGGCGTCGGCATCTGCAGTGCGGCGCATGCGGCTGCGGGTCTGGGGCGCATAGATTCCCGCCTCACGAATGTAGGAAGGAATGGTGAGGCCGCCTTCGCCGCATTCGCGGCAAATGCTTCGTGCTCCCATGGCGTTAGGCGCACAGTGACGCGCTCCTGCTTCTGCCTTTGCTCGCTGCCGCTTGCATGCGGCTTGCGGGTCACCTGTTTCGTTTCGGCTTGCATCGCTTCCTGCCTATGCTGTGTTGTTTTCTTGCAGGCCCGAACCAGCTCCGGCACAAAGCGCTAAATCCACGCCCGCGCAGCCGGCGCGTCTCTAGTAGGCCGCAGGGCACCGCACCTACTAAATCTGGTGGTATAACGAATCCGAGACGGTAAGCAAGCCATGTTTTGGGCTGCCCGCGTAGCGGCCATCCAAAACGCTTGTGAAGGGGTGAGATGGAGTGGACCCCCAAACTGAGACAGCGGGTTAAGGGAACAAATACATTGATGGCTACCCCCTTAACTTGCTGCTCACTCCAGGGGTTCACTTCAGCCATCTACTCACCTTATCGTTTAACCCACTCCCCTGATGGAATGCTCCAACAAAGTCACTAATGGCGTTCCGCAAGTTGTTTACAGCATCCCTCTCGACAAAACGGTTTCCCCTGCACTGTACGCATTGGAATTTTCGCGGATTTTCGACCGTCTGATTATCGGCCCATCAACATATGCATTCCCGATGTATGAGGCTTTTACAGCGGCACTGACGCGCGCCGGAATTCCATCCGAACTCGCCAAGCAGAAGGTGTGCGTCTCTGGAATACCCATCAGAACCTAAACGCGCCCAGGTTGCCAAACATGCTACATAAAACGGCCCAAGAACGCTACACAAAGCTCAAGAAGGTATTCGCTCGCTTGAAAAGCAACTTCAATCGGGATGACCTTGACGACTTTATACAGACCGCCATTCACTACGCGAATGGATTAGCACGACTCCACTTTTGACCGCCGTTGGAGCGGGCGAGGAAATCACAATCGAGTTTGATGACCACCGCGCTTGCGTTCGCGGTTAGGGTGTTCCGGCATTTTCATTACATTTTTGAGGTTGCCCCGGCTTCGGCTGAGGAGCGCATCCGCTAGGTTTGACCGATATTCTTAGCTGAACATTGTTGGCGCACCAAGCAATGATAATGTCCTTTATCATAGAATCCGACAAAAGCAGAGGGAAATGTTTTTATGCGCGCAATGCTGTTTAAGGGTAATGTCGTCCCCCAGGAGGTGCCGTCACCATGCAGCAGCCGCTCAGCCGGTCCAGCTTAGAGAAACATCGGCGGATTTCCGCAAGCAGATTGCGCTCCGAGTATGGACAGTGGGTCGCCGTGTTTTGGGACGTGGTGACCGCTGTATCGGAGCTTCTAATCTTTCTCGAAGGCAAGCGGCAGTTGGCGGAAAATTGCAGCTATCTGTTGCTTTCCAAAGCGCTCAATCATTCCCTGGCGGCATTCTCTCTGGCCGAGCGCGGGTTGTGTATTGATGCGGCATTGGCGTCACGCAGTGCCATAGAGGGCTGCTGCTGTTACAGATGCTGCTGCTCGATGCATCGGAAGACTTGTTCCATCGTTGGTCTCAGGGCGAACAGTTCAAGCCGGGATGGGTCCGCAATGAGCTGAAGGCGAAATCATCCTCAGCGGTGCGGGATGTTATTGTCAACACCGACCAGGAAACACATGAGCTGAATCGGATGGTTTATGCATGGCTGAGCAACATCACCCACGCCAATCTCGACAGCGTTAATCAAACAGCGCAGAAAACCGGCGACCAACGTTATGAGATTTTTGTGGGCGGCTCCCTGGAAGGCATGAAGACGCTGATGAATGCTGTATTCGCAAGCCTGTGCCACGGGCTTCATCATACGGCTGTCATCTGCATCGCTGTATTCGACGCGGCCAGGCTGGAGAAGACTGGTCCGCGGTGGTCGGCACTCGAAAGGCGAGTTAATGAAGCCGCTTATCCGAGGGATACGCTGACATAACGTCCTTTATGTTGTAGTAATACGACAGACGATTAGCCTCCCTCACGGGCGGATGCCCAGCGTCTCAAGAAAATCGTCCGGTCTGGCGACAGTGGGCGCTTCTCGACATGCGGCAAATACCGTGACGAATCCGGCCCCCAATCGAAATACACGCCCGCGCCGGGTTCCGCTAGCGGGGCTGCCATCTCGCGCGTAATATCCAATGCCTGCGAGAACACAGTCGCAGCGGTTGATTATTTCCCGGGAGACGCGCGAACACATCCAGGCGGTACTGTCCCTCGGTGAACTGGAAGGTGCTATCCGTTGGCGTGAGGAAATGATGATTCGCCGCCACGCCGGTTTCGCCCGCAAACAGGCCGCTGCCGCGAACCAGCTTCTCTCGTTCGCCGTAGACCCAGATATTGAAATTCTGGTGCGTCTCATTCCGCCACCACGCGACGTGCATGCTTTCAATCACGCGCCCGCGCTTCGAGGTGGAAAACAGCAATGTGCGGAGATAGACTTTCGGCGATGGGGCATCCTCTCGCGCGCGCGGCACATCCGGCCCGAAGAAAATGACCGTCGGTTGAGTCATCTTGACGCTGCCACGGCGAAAGAGCGTCAGCAGGCCGTGACCGACGAGATGGCGAGCGACAGGGCAGAGATGGTGACGGAGAAGGTATCGGCCATTCCGCCTTTAAACCTCTACCTTGCGCTGCGGTTTATCCATAGAGTTCGGCAATATCCTTTATCATGCGTAGTAAACAAACCGAAAGGGAAATGTTTTAGAGCTTGCCCGCGAGAACATTAATGGCCTTCAATGCATTCTGTCGATACTCTTCCTTAACTCCGATGGTTTGTTTGCCAACCTCAAGCTTTGAAAAGGGACATCCTCTCGCAAACGCGACAACGCCCGTTGTCTGAAAGTCCCGGACATCGACGGTCGCATCGGCTGTCTTTGCGAAGGTGAAGTAACTCGATTTGCTTTTCAGCAGATGTTGGAGGTCATTGCAGCCAAGGCGGCGATGGACCCGAAGACAGCGCGAAAGTACCTGCGAGCGCGATGCTGCCGAGTGAGATGCAGAAAAGCACACGTGGCGCACTCGACCCGATCCGTTTGCGGACGTTTGGGATGAGATTCAACAGTTTTTGACGGACGAGCCTGGTCTCCAGGCGAAGACCATCTTCGAATACCTACAATCCAGGCAGCCGGGGCAATTCAGCGAAGGCCAAGTCCGAACTCTGCAACGCCGGATCAAGAACTGGCGGGCATTGGAAGGTCCTCCTCGGGAAGTGTTCTTTGCGCAGGATCACTATCCAGGCGAACTATGCCATCCGATTTCACGCATTGCCGGGAGCTGGGCGTGACGATTAACGGGCAACCGTTTCCACATCTGATTTATCACTTCGTGCTCAGTTATTCGGACTGGGAGAAGGCACGATCTGTTATTCGGGAACGTTTGAAAGCCTGAGCGAGGGATTGCAGAACGCGCTCTGGGAATTAGGCGGCGTGCCGAACGAGCATCGTTGCGATCGAATGAGCGCCGCGGTCAACAACCTGGTCGACACCAGAGAGTTCACGCGGGCGTATGAAGGACTGTTGCGGCATTACGGCCTCACCGGGCAGAAGATCCAGGAGGGTCAAGCTCACGAGAACGGTGATATTGAGCAGCGGCATTACCGATTCAAGCAGGCCGTGGATCAGACCCTAATGATGCGGGGTAGCCATGATTTTGCAAGCGTCAGCGCATATGACCAGTTCTTGCGGAAGCTGTTTACAAAGATGAACGCGGGCCGGCGAGAGCGGTTCGCCGAAGAACTGCTGCAACTTCGGCCGTTGCCCGAACGGCGGCTGGATTCCATGCGGCGCGAACGTGTGAGGGTCACCCCTGGCAGTCTGATCCATGTTCATCGAAACACTTATTCGGTGCACAGCCGGTTAATCGGCGAGATTGTGGAAGCGCGCATTAAGTCCGATGGCGATCGCAAAGTCGAGGAACTTCCCAGGTTACGTGGCCGGAGCAAACATCACGTGGATTATCGGCACATTATCGACTGGCTCGTACGGAAACCGGGAGCCTTCGAACACTACCGCTATCGGGAGGATCTGTTCCCCACGAGTTGGTTCCGGCTGGCTTATGATGCGCTGCGGGAAGAACACGGACCAAAGCGCGGCGCCAAAGAATATCTGGAGATCTCGCGCTCGCCGCTAAGGCATCCCGTCTCCGCAACTGATTGAGGCGGTTCACTGTTTCGAGCTTCTTAAGAGATGGTACAGACCCGCTGTGAAGCACCTTTGGAGAGTCCCCGTGTGGTACGCTTTCGCACATGAGAGTTGGATGTTTCACCCCATTGCTAGCGCAGTTTCCGCTCGAAAAAGTCTTCGAGAAGCTGAAGAGCCTGAACATCAACACCGTCGAACTGGGCACGGGTAATTACCCCGGAGATCCACACTGCAAGCTCGACATGCTTGCGAAAGAAAAAGATCTGAAGGAGTTCAAGAAGAAGCTGGACGACAACGGGTTCAGCATCAGCGCCTTGAGTTCGCACGGCAACCCGCTTCATCCCGATGCGTCCGTTGCCAAAGGCTTCGCCGATACGAGCAAGCGGACCATTGAGCTTGCGGCAAAGCTCGGAGTTCCCGTGGTGATCGACTTCTCGGGCTGTCCTGGCGACAGCGACAACGCGAAATATCCGAATTGGGTGACTTGCCCCTGGCCTCCTGAGTATCTGGATGTCCTCGCCTGGCAATGGGAGAAGAAGGTCGCTCCATTCTGGACTGAACACGCCAAGTTTGCTCGCAACCACGGAATCAAAATCGCGATTGAGATGCATCCTGGGTTTGTCGTGTACAGTCCGGAAACAATGCTGAAGCTGCGCTCGATCGCCGGCGATAACGTTGGCTGCAACTACGACCCAAGTCACATGTTCTGGCAAGGCATCGATCCCATCAAAGCTGTTCGCGTGCTGGGTGACGCCATCTTCCACGTTCATGCCAAAGACACGCAGATTTATGACTGGAATCTGCCTAAGACCGGTGTGCTGGACACGAAGAAGTACACTGATGAGCGCAATCGGGCCTGGATCTTTCGGTCCTGCGGCTACGGACATCCATACGGCTGGTGGAAAGAGTTCATTTCCACGCTGCGGATGTACAACTACGATTACGTCCTCTCAATCGAGCACGAGGACACGATCATGTCCCCGGATGAAGGTCTCACGAAAGCTGCGGAGTTTCTAAACCAGATCATCATTCGCGAACAGCCCGCTGCACCCTGGTGGGTATAGCCCGCCGGTGAGCTTGGGCGCGTCTAGATCGCCAGACCAAGCTCTGATTCGGGCGGTTTTCCGCTTCAGTACTCAAAGCTAGAATAGAGATTCAACTGTCTCGCGGGGTTACAGGAGAATCATGTCTGCTAAGAAAATCGGTATTTTGACCGGCGGCGGTGATGTGCCTGGTCTGAATGCGGTCATCAAGAGCGTCGTATACCGGGCCACTACAGACGGTCACGAGGTCACTGGCATACGCCTCGGTTGGAAGGGTCTGATCGACCTGAATTTTGACGACAAAAACAGCGTTAAGCGCTATATCCTCCCCCTTACGCGCGAGAACACGCGCACGATTGATAGGACGGGCGGCACGTTTCTGCACACCAGCCGGACGAACCCCTCCAGAATGAAGAAGCTTCCGTCTTTTCTTAAGCCGGCAGATTTCCCTTCGGCTCAAACGACGAAGGATGGCGTGACCAGCACGACTTACGACATGACCAAGCGGGTCGTGTCCAATCTCGAGAAACTCGAAATTGACTATCTGGTTGCCATCGGCGGAGACGACACGCTCAGTTATGCGGCTGTGCTGGACAAGGCCGGCTTTAACGTGATTGGGATCCCGAAGACGATGGATAACGACGTTCGGAATACAGAGTATTGCATCGGCTTCTCCACCGCCATCTCACGCGCCATGGACGCGATCACGCGTCAGCGCACAACTGTCG
>JAFATG010000092.1 GCA_019244055.1 Acidobacteriaceae bacterium
CCGATGCTAATGATCGCGGGAGTGGGCGCAGTGAAAAGCCGTCGCGCGGCACACACCTGGTTGCCCGCTGTTTCCGCTCTGGCGATGGTGAATGGAGGCGTAGGGTTCGGCTATCACCTGCGCGGCGTGTTGCGGCGTCCGGGCGGCTTGAAAAAACCGATTTACAACATCATTTACGGCCCGCCGCTTTTTGCCCCGTTGCTATTCGCGGCCAGCGGATTCCTGGGATTACTAGCCAGCCTACTTCGAAGAGAGAAACGGAGATGAACCATCAAGCGGCTCAGGTCGACACACGTCCGATCGATCCAAACACTGGGAAGCCAATCGGACCAATGACTCAACCCGGATACTATCCGGGTTTCAGCACACTCAGTCAACAGAAATTTTGGGATGCTAAGACGCGCGAAGTAGTCTTGGATCGCGTCAACAATGTTCCGCCTGTCCGCTTCTTTAGTCCAGAGGAGGCCAGGCTATTGGAAGCCATCTGCGATCGCGTGCTTCCGCAGGACGATCGCGATGAAGCACACAAAATTCCCATAGTGCCGCTAATCGATAAACGGCTTTACGAGAACTCCCACGATGGCTATCGTTACGTAGACATGCCGCCGGACCGCGAAGCATTTCGGTTAGGGCTGCGCGGCATTGAAGAAATCGCGCAGCATCAGTATGGCCGTGGGTTTCTCGATCTCGGTCCACGAGAACAGGACGAAATTCTTCAATCGTTGCACGATGGCAAACCGTCCGCCGGGCATGAAATCTGGAAGAAGATGGCGGTCCATCATTTTTGGTTAATGCTGGTTTCCGATTGCGCTGAGGCCTACTACTCCCATCCTTGGGCTTGGGATGAAATCGGCTTCGGCGGTCCGGCTTACCCGCGTGCCTATATGCGTTTGGAGCGTGGCGAAGCAGAGCCGTGGGAATCAGCAGAGAAACGTTACGAATGGGAACCTCCCCCCAACTCGGTTTCCGGGAAATACGAATTCGTGGCTGGACGGTTAGAGCATTTTGGCTCGCCTGCCCAGGGAGGAACACATTGAAAGCGCCGCTTTTGGGAGAGTTCCAAACTCCAAACGGTAAAGCACACATGCTCGGTCCCCTTCAGCGGATCGAGACGCCCATGCGCCAGTTCCCGGAAGGGGAAGAAGTGGATTACGTCATTGTGGGAGTGGGCGCCGGCGGCGGCGTTCTCTTGCAACGGCTCGCGCGCGCCGGATTTCGCGTGATCGGCTTCGATGCCGGACCGTTTTGGGATACCGAGCGCGATTGGGTCAGCGATGAAAAGGGTGCTCATAACCTGTATTGGAATGATCTCCGCATTACCGCAGGCCAGCATCCGCTTGCGTTCGGAGCAAATAACAGCGGTAAGGGCGTGGGCGGCGGTACCGTCCATTGGGCATCCTTTGCGCCGCGGCTCCATCCTTCCGATTTCCACATTCATTCGGAAGACGGCGTCGGTGTTGACTGGCCGATTACGTATTCAGACTTGAAGCCCTACTACGAGCTGCTCGAATTGGAGTTGCCTGTCTCAGGCCCGTCGTACTACCCGTGGGGCGACCCGCATGGCTATCCCTTCGGACCGCATCCAATGGGCGGCGTCGGCGACGTGCTGATTCAAGGTTGCACGAAGCTCGGTATCCCGGTTTCTGCCGGCGGACCCGTGGCAATTCTGGAAGGTTCTCGCGCGGACCGGCCGCACTGTATTTATCGCGGTTTTTGCATCCAGGGATGTAAGGTAGGCGCAAAAGCCAGCACCCTTATCACTCACGTGCCGGACGCAATCAAGAATGGAGCGGAGATCCGAGAAAACTGCATGGTTTCGCGTATTCACCTCCGCGATCGCCAGCGCGTCAGCGGCTTGACTTACTTTGATGCAGACGGGCGCGAGCGCTTTCAAAAAGCAAAAGCCGTGATCGTGGCGGCCTATTCGATCGAAACACCTCGTCTGCTGCTCAATTCCGCGTGTCCGGGTTTTGAGAACGGGCTGGCGAATTCAAGCGATTGCGTGGGCCGCTACCTGATGGCGCAGGCGGGCAATGTTGTGCTCGGCCGTTTCGAAGAATTGGTCCGAATGTACAAAGCGCCGCCAGCACATGCCTTGACTGAAGAATTCTACGAAACCGATCCGAAACGCGGGTTCGCACGCGGCTTTGCTATTCAGACCGTGGGTCCTTTGCCGATTGCGTTTGCCAAGCAGATGATGACTGCGAAGGGGGCCTGGGGATGGGGTCTGCGTAGCGTGATGATGGATTACAACCATTGGGCCGCTTTCGGGTTTTTGGGAGAGATTCTGCCGAATGCCGAGAACCGCGTACAGTTAGCCGAGGAAAAAGATCACTTCGGCATCCCCATCGCTAAAGTTACTTTCAACCTATATGACAACGATAAAAAGCTGATCGAATACGGCAAGAACAAAGCCATGGAGGTGATGTGGGCAGCGGGAGCGCAGGAAGTTGTACAAGAGGCCCGGTATGCGCACCTGGTTGGAGCGGCACGCATGGGCAATGATCCGGCCACCTCGGTGGTCGATCAATTTGGTCGTACCCACGATATCGGTAATCTCTTCATCTGCGATGGCAGCATCATGCCGACGCAAGGCTCCGCGAATCCCGGATTGACAATCATGGCGCTCGCCGCGCGTGTGGCCGATCACCTGATTTCGCAAGGAGACAGAATCTTCAACTCGAATAGCCGAGATATGCAGACGCCTCCTATACGGCGCGACTTATCTCCGCCGGATACGTGGGGACACGGCATGCCGCGCATTTAGATTGAGCTGACTATGCAATCGAACCCGATCATCGAACACATTCAGGTTTCTGTTTATACTGTGCCGACGGAAACGCCGGAGTCGGATGGCACTTTCGCATGGGACAAGACCTCTTTAGTCCTTGTGGAGGTTCTTGCCGATGGCAAAACGGGACTCGGTTATACCTACGCCGATACCGCGACGGCACAACTGATTCATCAATCGCTCACTCCAGAGTTGATCGGCCACGATGCGCTGGCCATTGGCGGCGCCTGGCGAAAGATGGTCGAGAAAATACGCAATCTCGGCAGGCCTGGCATCTCTTCTATGGCAATTGCCGGTGTAGATAACGCGCTCTGGGATCTGAAGGGTAAACTTCTCGATGTCTCGGTAGCGTCTTTGCTTGGCATTGTGCGCACGGAAGTAATGGCCTACGGAAGCGGCGGATTTACTTCGTATTCCGAGGAACAGCTTCGCAACCAATTGGGCGGCTGGGCGGAGGCCGGTTTTCGGGCGGTCAAAATGAAGATCGGGCGCGATGCCGATCTCGATATCGATCGTGTGAAGCACGCG
>JAFATG010000115.1 GCA_019244055.1 Acidobacteriaceae bacterium
ATCAATGCCGCAGCTCTGAATTTCATAAAATCGTTGTGATCTCATGCCCATACCGACAGAGCCAATCGGAAGCATACCTAGGCCTCAGGAACTTATTCAAGCATTCGAGAAATGGGAAAGGGGCGGCTTGCCCGATCGAGTGATGCAGCAGATGGCGGAAGAGGCCGTGGCCAACACGATACAGCGACTTGAGCAAACGGCATCACCGATCATCACAGACGGCGAACAGACGAAGCCGAGTTTCGCAACATATCCCGTGCATCGCGCCTCGAACCTTGCTCCGGGTGGGGTAAGCATTGCGTTCGGCGATGGACACACACGACAACTGCCGCGCCTCGTTGCAGGTCCGTTCCGCTATACAACTTACGCTGCTACTTATCTCGCTGCCGCCAAGAAGTTCGCGAACCGGCCGCTCAAACAGGCGGTAATCTCGGCTTCAGCTCTCAGCTTGCTGTATCCGGCAGAAGGAATCCCGGATTATCCGCGAGAACAGTTCCTGGACGATCTAGTCGAAGAGGCTGCAAAGGATATTCGCGGATGTTTGGATGCTGGAGCCGCAATGGTCCAGATCGATTTTACTGAAGGGCGATTAGCCCTGAAGTTGGATCCATCGGGATCGTTGTTGAATCAGTTCATCGAACTGAACAATCGCGTTCTCGCCCGTTTGCCTCCGCAGGAAACGTTTCGACTGGGAGTACATTCCCGTCCCGGCGGTGATCTCGATGCCACTCATAGCGCGGATGTTGACTACGCAGAGCTCCTGCCAGCTCTGTTCCGGCTGAATGTCACGAATTTTTATCTGCAGATGGCGAGCGAACAAAATCGCGAGCACGTTCTGGAGCAAATCAAGAACTTGATTACTCTGCGACAGCGCGTCTTCGTCGGTGTCATCGATCCCATTAATCCTCGATTGGAGACCGTTGAGGAAGTTCGCGATCGTGTGCTGCAGGCAGCTCGATATATACCGCTGGACCAACTCGGGACCACAGATGACTGCGGCTTCTCGCCGTTCATGGATGACGCCTCGACGGCGCGGGATCTCGCGTTCGCCAAGATCGCCGCCCGCGTGGAAGGCACCGCGCTCGCTTCTGAGCGTTTGCACTCTTCCAGCGCGGCAGTTTAGGTAATTAGCATCAGAATAAACAACAGAATCGCGGCCAGGGCAAAACCAGATTCGCGGGTAATTAGCGAGAACCTGCGAATATTCGGGGATTATGCTCCTCAAGGAAGCACGCTTCTCAAGATTGTGGGGATTCGAAGCTCGCCCAGTCCTCTCGTATCGGAAGACATGGCGTTTCACGAACGTGTCGGAACTGGCTACGTCTTTCCCACAAACGAACAGCCGCACTGCATCGGGCGTCTAGCACGCTGCTGACGGCCTTTGACTTGTAGAGGTCTCCACAACGGAACGCGGCTTGCCAATATTCACCCCAACACATCTGTCGACTCTAGGGGGCTGTGATGCAAAACGTTCGGTTCGCCATACGAATGCTGCGAAAGAATCTCGGGTTTACGCTCATCGCAGTGTTATCGCTCGCCATCGGAATTGGCGCCAACTCAGCGATATTTAGTTGGGGCGATGCTCTGTTGCTTCGACCCCTCTCAGTGTTGCGGCCCAGCCAAATTGTAGCCGTACGTTCGAGTTCTCCCTCGAACCCCTCCGAGTCCGTGTCCTACCGTGACTATATCGATTTTCGTGATCGCAACCATACCTTCGATGGCCTATTGGCGTATTCGCTTGCCCCGTTCGGTCTGAGTGAAAAACCGGAGGCAGTGCCACAACTGAAATACGGCATGTTTGTCTCGGGGAACTTCTTTCGCGTTCTGGGAGTCGACCCGGCCCTCGGCCGATCCTTCCGCGCCGACGAAGATCAGGTGCCAGGGCGTGATGCGGTCGTCGTCCTTAGCCATGATCTGTGGGCCAGCCGTTTTAACGGCGATCCTTCCATTCCCGGGAAGAAGCTGCGCCTTAATGGAATAGAATTCACCATCATCGGAGTCGCACCCGAGCACTTTACCGGGGTCGAGCAGTATCTAAGGCCAGCCCTGTTCGTGCCCCTCGCTATGGCGCCCCGTCTCGGCAAGCCCGATGCGCTGGAAAAGCGTGATAATCGCTGGCTCATGGTCAAAGGGCGCTTGAAATCGGGCGTCACTATTACGCAAGCCCAGGCTGATCTCGGCTCAGTCGCCTCCGCGCTGGAGCACACATATCCCGATAGCAACCGCGATCAAAAGGCGCGAGTCGAAAGCGAGCTTCAGTTACGCATCGAGCAAGATCCTCCCGATTCGCAGCTCGTCGCGATGCTCATGACGCTTGCCATCTGCGTGCTTTTGGTTGCCTGTGCAAACGTTGCGGGACTGCTGCTGAGCCGCTCGCGTGCGCGCTCCCGCGAAATTGCTGTGCGCTTGGCAATCGGGGCTAGCCGTACTCGCCTAATCCAGCAACTCTTGATGGAAAGCTTGTTCATCGCCCTTTTGGGTGGCGGTTTCGGGGCGATCATCGCATACGGCGGCGTCCAGTTCTTTAATCAAATCCGGGTACCGTCAGATTTACCCATCGTGCTAGCCGCTCAATTAGACCATCGCACGCTCTACTTCACCCTTCTGGCCTCTATCGTTAGCACCATCCTGTTCGGGCTCACTCCAGCCCTGCGCAGCACGCGCCCGGACCTCGTGCCTGCGTTGAAAGCGGCCGATGCAGATCTGACAGCGCACCGCCGTCTGTGGGGCCGGAATCTACTTGTGGCCGGGCAGGTCGCCATCTCGCTGGTATTGCTTACCGTTTCAATGGTTCTGTTTCAGGGCTTCTCGCAGGAGATCGACCGCGGACCTGGATTCCGCACCAATCATCTTGTGATGATGAGCGTGAATCCGACGCTCGTTCGATATACCGATGCACAGGCACAACAGTTCTATAAGCAGCTTCTCCAAATGGTGCGATCGGCACCGGGTGTCAAGTCTGCGGCTTGGAGTTCGGCCATTCCTCTCTTTCCGGCTCAAGGCGCGATTGGTGTCGTGCCGGAAGGCTACCAATTACCTCGCGGCCAACAGGCTGTCGACGTGTTTTCCGCTGCCGTTAGCGACCATTTCTTCGAAACCATGGCGATTCCCGTCGTGCGCGGACGCGGATTGTTGGAATCCGATACATCCAACAACCCACTCGTGGCCGTCGTCAATCAGCAATTCGCAAAACACTATTGGCCGAATCAAGACGTGATCGGGAAGCGCTTCCATCTGTCGAGCGCAGCCGGTCCGTTGGTTCAAATCGTCGGCGTGACCAAGACCACTAAATATCTTTGGATTGCCGAATCGCCAACGGAATATCTGTATCTGCCCTTGGCTCAGCAGCCCCAATCCCACATGACTCTCGTTGCGGAATCCGAAGGCAACTCTGCAAGCCTCGTTTCAGAACTGCGCGAACTCGTCCGCAAAGTCGATTCGAACATGCCCATTTACGACGTCCGCACCATGGAAGATTTCTATAACAATCGAGCCATCAAGGCGCCTACCATCATCGTGCAGACGGTGGGCAGTATGGGCCTGATGGGACTGTTGCTCGCGATGGTCGGGCTCTATGGATTGGTCGCTTACTCGGTGAGCCGCCGCACTCGCGAACTCGGCATTCGCATGGCAATCGGCGCAGATCGAATTAACGTGATGCGAATGGTGCTCAAACAGGGCTCCATCTTGGCCGTCTGCGGCATCGTTGTTGGAATCATCGGCAGCATCGGCGCGGATCGACTCTTGAACGCGATGTACGGCGGCTCCGGTATGGATAAGCAAGAAGCACTGACTATCCTTCTGTTGATGCCCCTAACTCTCTTCATAGTCACGCTTCTGGCAACGTATGCGCCCGCCCGCCGCGCTTCGTTGGTAGATCCAATGAAAGCCCTTCGTGACGAATAGGACCCTAGACGTTAGTGCGACGTTGTGGTGGGGTCGCCAGGATTGGCGAAAAGTTACGCGCCTATGACGGTCGCCGAAAGCACATCAGAGCCCTATGGCTTTGTCGCCCCATTCGGTTGTGGCTGTGTCTGCCTGGTAAACGTGTTTAGATTCTCCTTTCCGACTAGGAACGTCCCCGTGTAGATACCACTTGGATAGGGTGAGAAAGGATCCTGTTTGACATTTGCCTCGAGGGAAGGCCGCTTGTCGTGGTGTAAGCTATCTAAAAGTTTCACCCCGAGATACGCCATCGTGTAAGGCTTTTGGGCAATCGTGGCCGCAACTAAACCTTGTTGGATCCAATTCAGAGTGCGCTGATCGGTATCCATCGCCATGATCGTCACTTTGCCTACCGTGTTCGTATCTTTGACGGCCTCGCCTGCTTCCGGGCAGGCAACGGCTTCCAGGCATACGAAAGCGTTAACCTGCGCTTTCGACGTGAGCAACTCTTTTGCTGTTTGGTACGCAATGGCCGGATCTCCTTGAATATCGACCGCTTGGATAACGTGGATGCCCGGATAATTCTCGAACACGCTTTGATACCCTTGCTGCCGCTCGATTAAGTTGGCTTGTCTGGGATAGGTGAACATGACAACATTCCCCTTTCCGCCTAGCAACTTGACAAGAAATTGTCCGCCCAATCTCCCCGTTGCGTAATTATCTGACCCGATGAAGAAAGGACGTTTGCTTGTCGGTGCATCGGAGTCAATGGTCAGAACCGGTATTCCTTGCTGCAAAGCCGAATCGATATCAGCAGCCATCAGATTCGGATCCGCAGGGGAAATCAAGATTCCGGACGGCTTGTCCGCTATAGCACCTTGGAATGCCTCGCGCTCCGCTTTCGGGTCATATCGGGTTGGGCCCACCATGTCCACTTTCACGTGCATCTCTGTTCCGGCACGACGGAGTCCAGCAAACGCCTCCTGCCAGTAAGGAATCCTGGTGTGGGCCGCAACGAGCACATAGCTCTCATTTGGCTCGTGGAAACGCGGGGCGCACGCTCCTAAAACAACTAGGGAGGCTATTGTCGTCGGAGAGAAAATGTGCCTGGTCATGGGCAGATTCTATCTCGGTTTTTGGCAGGCCGCAAAGGCGCTCCGCATTGCTGTGTGGTTAGCACACTATTTGGCCATCGAATTAGCAGGGTATGTGTCCGCTTTTGAAAAAGTGGCTGGAGACGCTTGGTGTTGGAACAAACACAAGCGATTTCGGCCGCGGAACTGGAGCGGATGATGAAACTGCAAGACGTAATTTTGAAAGCCATGGCGAAGAGGATCACCTGGCTGGAAGCGGCCGAGATCATCGGCGTATGTGACCCGACAATGCGGCGGATGCGCGACGGTATCAGGAATTCGGCTAGGACGGGTTATTCGACCAGCGGCACCGCAAGCGGACAACCATGCGGGTACCGATGGCGACAGCCGAGCGGGTACTGGCGCTGTATCGGCGACACGTACTTCGACCTGAGCGTGCGGCATTTTCACGAGAAGCTGCGGGAAGAGCACGCCATCGAACTCAGCTACACGTGGGTCAAACAGGCGCTGCAGGGAGCGGGCCTAGTGGCGCGACGTAAGAAACGGGCTCGCATCGCCGGCGCAGGCCGCGCCCGCCACTGCCGGGAATGCTGCGGCACATTGACGGCAGCAAGCATCGCTGGTTTTCCGACGACCGCTATTACGATCTGCTGGTGATCCTGGATGATGCGACCAGCGAGATCTACCACGCGCAGTTGGTGGAAGAAGAATCAACCCGCACAGTGATGAGCGCTCTACGCGAGGTGATCGAGGCCAAAGGCTTGTTCTGCGCTTTGTACAGCGATCGCGGCAGCCATTTCTTCGTGACGCGGAAGGCGGGTGAGAAGGTGGATCCGCATCGGCTGACCCACGTCGGGAGGGCGATGAAAGAGCTAGGGGTACAGATGATCCCGGCCTATTCGCCGCAGGCGCGTGGCCGCTGTGAACCCAATTTCGGCAATTGGCAGAACCGCTTACCGCAGGAGCTACGATTAGCGGGAATTAGCACACTCGAAGAGGCAAACCGGTTCTTGCGCGAACGCTACCTCGCGGAGTTCAATGGTCGATTTGCCCAGACCGGCGGCCGAGAAAGGGACCGCCTTCCGCAAGTGCGCGCAAAGATCTGGAATGGGTGTTCTCGATTCAAACGGAGCGCACCGTAGCCCAGGACAATACCGTGGTCCTGCAGAACCGTTATCTGCAGCTGTAAAACGCGCTTTCGGAATAGCTCGGCAGGTTGTACCGTAACCATCTGCGAACACCTCGATGGTGGCCTGTCCGTGTGCTGGGGCCCGCACATGCTAACGGCCGTGAAAGCCGAAAGAGACGGTGGAAAGACGGCGCCACAGGCGACTTGGAAATCTCGCCTACAGCGCGAGATTCCCACTTTGCCCACCATCCGATTGCGACGACGCGTACACTCAAATCCAAGGCCAAACCAAAGCGGCCTGACCGGACAGATACCCTATCAATAAAACCGGACAGATTCAAAAGCTAACGACACCTGCTGGGGTTCCTGTGTTCAAAGCCCTTGGCATTGATTATTGCTGCGGGGGAGGCAGATCCCTCGAAGACGCATGCAAGAGATCCAACATCCCGTTAGACCAAGTTCTCTCGGATCTCGCCAATGCGCTTGTCGCCCGCCCTACGACAGAGGACGCCCAATGGATGACCGCGTCTCTTTCTGACTTGACGAATCGCATTATAGAAGAGCACCATGCCTACGCCCGGCGTGAACTCAGCAGGCTTAGCGCGCCCGCCCAAAAAGTATTTCTCCGCCACGGCAAACAGCATCCAGAGCTTGAGTGCATTCGCGACCTGATGAATGCAATGGCCGGCGAAATCTGCACTCACATGCTCAAGGAGAGCAAATGCTTTTCCCGCGGCATTCCAAGAAGTTTCTGAACCTCAAGAGGGAAGACCTCGAAAACCGCAAGGCGGCAAAGCTCGCCAGAGCAAGAACCGCCACTCCGGCTTGCAACACGATTTTCAGACGGCGCATGGGCAGATTTTTGCATGAACGAGCTGTCGGGATTTGAATGGATCACTCGTCATTCCGGTCGTGTTTAGATGCGAAACCGCACGTGAGTTATTGGTCGGCGATTCGTCAATTGGGCCGGGAAAGCCGCGCGCCCTTGTCGGTAACGAACCAATTGACGGTTCCTCGTCACCTGGTGCTGTCTCGGTATGCTGCCGATCATGCTCTAGTGGTGGCGCTCTTATATTTGTGCCTTCGAACCCGGGCGACGCCCTGCCGTAAAATCCGTATGAGCAAACTTCCGATTTCAATGGAGTGCGGATCATAAAAAGCAAAGGACCGCGGTATGTCGATCGTTCCAGGCCATCTCAAGATCGGAATGCTGATTTTTCCGCGAATGGATCAGCTGGATTTTACAGGCGCATTCGAGGTGTTTTCTCGCATTCCCAATTCCACAGTACACGTGCTTTGGAAGGATAAAAGTCCCTTACACGATGTGAGGGGTTTGATTCTTACCCCGGATACGACGCTTGCGGAAAGTCCCGACCTCGATCTGCTGGTGGTCCCGGGTGGGTACGGACAAGAGGATTTAACGGACGACGAGGAGGTCCTCTCACTGATCCGTAAGCAAATGGGCCGCGGCCGCTATGTGTACGCGATTTGTACCGGAGTCTTGGTCTGTGGAGCGGCCGGAATACTGCAAGGTCGCCGTGCCACGACAAACTGGACTGTTTTTGATTTGTTACCTTATTTCGGTGCCACGCCAGTGAAGTCTCGCGTAGTGGAAGACGGTAATCTCGTCTGCGCGGCAGGCGTTTCGGCAAGTATTGACGGCGCGCTTAAAGTCGCCGCTCTTCTTCGCGGGGACAAGGTAGCCCAGCAGATCCAGCTCTATATGGAGTACGCGCCGGAGCCGCCTTTTCAAAGCGGAAGTCCAAAAACTGCTCCAAGCGAGGTACTAGAGGCCACGCTGGCGGAAGGCGCACAGATGAACATCGCCCGCACTGCAACCGCTCACCGAATAGCCAAACGTCTTGGCATCGCACACTCAGATTGATCGTGTGGTCGTATTTTGTAAAGACGATCAGCACGAGGCCGTGCGTATCTGCGCATTGACCGCAATCACCTCGGGAAACGTGGCATTCACTTGGTCAAATGAGTTTCGTCAACAAGGAGGAAATCGCGGACGTCTGGATGCGTATATCCAGACCAGCCCGGCCGATTTTCTGCGGCGTAAATTTGCAATCGAGTGAGCGGAGCAAAAGCCGCGATGATCGGTCGTGCGCTCTTTGCCCTTTGCTGCGCTTCCCATCCGCCTGAATAGCGGAAGTACGTCTGGCTCTGCCTTCGGTCACGTTCGAAGCCGTGATTCCACCGCAAGCGCGGACGGCGAGCTAAAGCAACAGTTCGAATCACTGGCTTCAACAGTTTACGGTCACTCTAGGGTCGGTACGTGGTCCGGAGACCGAATGATTCAAGGATTGCAGCGGTTCGCTTACAGCACCGGCACGCAGAATCTCACCGCTCACGCTTCCACCCCTCAATCCTGCCGTTCAACAATGAGTAGTTAATGAATCGAGTGCGATCGCAAGACATCTAACTCCGAAGCCATGGCCAAGAAACGTAAGACTGCGCCTCCCGAGCCGCCTAAGCCGCTGGCCCGGAAACCGGCATCGCTCAATAAGCTGCTCCTTCTTCCGCTTCTGATATTGATCGTGCTGGGCACGACGTGGGCTCTACATTCGCGGCCTCGGAGTGTAGCCATGCAGTCGGAGTCAATGACTTCCATCGCCCATGTCGACTTCGGCCCAACGGTTCCGAACAAAACTCCGGCTCCAGGACCATCGCCTGAAGGCATGGCTTGGATTCCAGGCGGCGAATTCTCAATGGGAGCGCAAGACCCGCCAGATATGGACGATGTCGGGATGAAGGCCACCGTCGATTCACGTCCGATTCACCGGGTCTATGTCGACGGCTTCTACATGGACAAAGCCGACGTCACGAATGCGGAATTCGCGAAATTCGTGAAGGCTACCGGTTATGTAACAATCGCGGAGCGCACTCCGCGCGCGGAAGACTTTCCGGGAGCCCCTCCCGAGAACCTGGTCGCCGGATCGGTGGTCTTCTCTCCGCCTGATCATCCGGTTCCACTGAACAACCATTACCAATGGTGGGACTATGTTCATGGAGCCAATTGGCGTCATCCGCTCGGCCCCGATAGCGATATCAAAGGCAAAGAAAACTATCCGGTTGTTCAAATCGCATACGACGATGCTCTCGCGTATGCGAAATGGGCCGGGAAGAGGCTACCGACCGAGGCGGAATGGGAATTCGCCGCCCGAGGCGGACTCGCCGGTAAGCCGTTCGTGTGGGGCGATGAATTCCGGCCGGGCGGCAAGTGGATGGCCAATACGCATCAAGGGCAGTTTCCCGTAAAGGACACCGGCGAGGACGGCTATGTAGGAATCGCGCCCGTCGCGCAATTTCCGGCTAATGGTTACGGGCTGTTCGACATGGCTGGCAACGTTTGGCAATGGACGAGTGATTGGTATCGCCCCGATTACTATCAGCAGTTAGCTGCTGCCGGGGGCGTGACCCGCAATCCGCAAGGCCCCGACAGCTCTTACGACCCATCTGAACCGAATCAACCCAAGAAGGTTCATCGCGGCGGTTCTTTTCTATGCACGGACCAATACTGCTCGCGCTACATTGTCGGGACGCGCGGCAAAGGCGAGGCCGACACGGGAACGAACCATCTTGGCTTTCGCTGCGTCATGACACCGGAGCAATATAAACAACGGCACAAACAGTCATGAAATGACCCGATAAAGGCCAGGAGCTCACCAAAGGCGTGATACGCTCAAGCTCAAACGGGAGCGCCTAAATTAGTAGTGCAGCGCGTCTTCTTCTTACTCGGCCTTGTATATTGCTGCGTGGCTTTCGCGCAGCGCTCCGATTCCGGCCCTGACTTGAATATCCGGGTCGATACGACGCTGGTCTTGATCCCCGTAACGGTCACCGACGGATCGCACCGGTTCGTTTTGGGTCTCGAGAAAAAAGATTTCTCCCTTTCCGAAGACGGAGTGTCCCAGAAGATTGCGCAATTTTCCGGAGAGGATGCTCCCTTATCCGTGGGTCTGCTGGTCGACACCAGCGGCAGTATGGGCGCCAAGATTGACACGTCTCGCCGCGCCGTCTCCGAGTTCCTGAAAACCATGAATGCACAGGATGAGGCATTTCTCATCGAATTCAGCGATCGCGCGCAAGTGGTTGTATCCTTCACGAAACACCCGGAGGACATAGAGGGTCAGCTTGCCTCAGCCGACTCGCAGGGCTTGACCGCTTTGCTGGATGCAGTGGAACTGGGCCTCCGCGAGATGAAAAAGAGCAAGAATCCACGTAAGGCCCTGCTCATCATTTCCGATGGGGGTGACAACAACAGCAAGTACAAA
>JAFATG010000124.1 GCA_019244055.1 Acidobacteriaceae bacterium
GGATCAGCCGGCCGGTTGCGCCCGGCGCCGAGGACCGCGAGCGGTGCTTACGCCTCGCGGGCGAAATTTCAATTCTGCGCGCGAATCTGGCACGGCAAGAGATTCCAAGAGAGTTCAATCTTCCACATTGCGGCGAACGATCGGACGTGCCGTTCCTTCCCGTCATGGAACAGACCGTTACTCTCCTACCCCACGCGTTCTCCGGCTCCGGGTCTCAGATGGATGTCTTCATTCCGGCTCCGACGGACGAAAGCGCAGGTCAACGCCTCTTGGTGGCCGACGCATTTTCCAGTTCCGATCACCTGAAGTTCGCCGTGCGCGGAATGGTTGCGTCGGCCACCTGCTACCTCGTCTACACGGCAATCGATTGGCGCGGGCTGGCCACCTCGATCGCGACATGCATCATCACTGCGCTGACGACTATCGGCTCGTCGCGGCAAAAAGAATTCCTTCGTCTTGCCGGTGCCATTATTGGTGGCCTTTTGGCCATAGGCGCGCAGGTATTCGTTCTACCGAACATCGACTCGATTGCCGGATTTACGTTGCTGTTTATGGTGGTGACAGCAGTCGCAGCGTGGATCAGCACTGCGAGTGCAAGACTCTCATATGCCGGGGTACAGCTTGCGCTCGCCTTCTACATCGTTAACACTTCGGAGTTCACGATCCAGACTTCGCTTGCAATTGCGCGTGATCGCGTCTTTGGCGTGCTGCTCGGGTTACTGGCGATGGGGTTAATTTTTGATCGTTTTGGAGCCCGGGACGCATTAGGCGAACTCGAAGCGGCCTTCGCGCAAAATCTGCGGGATTTTGCCGAGCTGACGGAACAGCCGCTACGGCCAGATCGAAACGCGGCCGTGAAACGTCATCGGCAATTACAGGACAAGATTAATGTGGGTTTCGATGCTGTTCGAGCCCAGTCTGACGGGATGCTCTTTGAATTCGGGGCGTCGCGGCAAAAAAAGCTTCAGATCCGCGAAGATCTCAAACGATGGCAGCCCGCGATGCGCACCCTGTTACAGGTCCAGAACACGTTCGCGCACTACAGAATGCAAAGGCCCCTTGAAGAATTGCCGGAACAAGTCGCGGACGCAGAAAGCGATTTCGAGCGGGACACAGCACTTGCCGCGCGCATGATGGCTGAGGAAGTAAGCGGCAAGGCCTCTGGTCCGCTGCCGGACATCACTGCGGCTGCTGAGCGGCTGGAAAATCGAATCCGAAGTTATTACGTGGAACGTGCTCTTCCCTTAACAGCAGAAGCATTGGATGTAATCACCTTGACCCGAACCCTGGCCTCAATCCTTGGGCCTTTGCACAACGATATTCATTCCACGTTCGCGCAACGTTAGGCCGATTTGGGATCCTACGGTCTTCGAGAAAAAGCAAGGTAAGCCTGACCGTGGGGGGCGACGCAGCCGGAATCTATGTATACTTAGCTCCTATCCATTCGCGAACGGGTGTCCGACGGCACATTCCAGCGATAGGCTGTCAGGTGGAGAGCTATGCCCGGGTCCATCAGCCACAATCACCCTTTGCGAGCACTTTTCGCGGAACTGCTGCAAGATCGTCTCCTTGGAACCGCTCAGTTCAATGACATTCACGCGGCCAGATACATCGCCGATCTCCTTGTCGATTTCTGCCATGTTGACAGTCTGTACAAAATTCGCAATAGCAGGGGTAAGGCTCTAGAGGATGTCGGCGAGATGCTGATCGCATCCAATCCTGTGCTTGAAGGACGCTCATTTATTTACGAACGCGAAGTGCGGAAACATATTGGCGACTACACCTTGTTTCTTACAGGATTGTTTCCCGAGTACGTGGCACGAATCCATCGTCAGAAGAGGCGACTCGATTCGTTTGTCGACTATCTTAAAGCCGGCAAGGAGTCTTATTTGGTCGTCGGGGCCTTCGATCAGTTTGAATTCAAGGACGAGGCGCCGCTCTTCCGACGTTTAGCCGAAGGCTTCGAACTCTGCGTGTTCGGTCTCAATCTGGTGAAGCAAGATTTAGATCGATTGCAGAACGCTTCTTATAAACAACTCGGGGCAATGCTTAGTTAGCCAACGTTACTTGCTCGTAATTGCTTCTCCAGACGGTCATCCCGAGCACCACTCAAGGGCGGCAGTCACCAACGTTTCAGCGGTTATCATAACTGACTCGAAATCAACGTACTCGTCCACATTATGCGCACCCCCACCCGCCGGGCCGAACAACAAGGTAGGAATCCCGAATTCACGCTGAAGAATGAAGGCATCACAGGGATACGGTGCTGCCGTCACAATCGGTGACCGTGCAGTTACGTCAGCGGCGGCCGACACCATTTGCTTCATCCATGGGTGATCTTCGGCAAGTTCATGACCGACGAGAGGTGGATCAAAAAGGGTTCGGCAGTCGATCGGGTGCGTTCTGAAGAAAGGGTCGGAAGCCGGGAGCTTCGCGAGTGAGTCCAGAATCTCCTTTTTCAGCACTGCAACGTCTTCACCCGGCAAGAACTGAAAGTAGACGCGAACTGCAGCTTCCACCGGAACACTTAACGGCACGTCAGAACTGATTCGACCGGCCTGGACCGCCAGAAGCTGTACCGGAGCTGCATCGGCAAAGCCCGCATAAGGGCCCGTGCCTTGCACTCGCGCTCTGATACCTCGCCAGTTCTCAACCCATTCGAGGAGCCGGACCAAGTGCGACGCTGGACCGACGACTTCTTCCTTAGAAAAGTAGTTCGCCGTATCGCCGGCTGTGATGGACAAGTCCAGGACGAAGCCGCCGCGGGTTGCGCGGAAAATCTCCAATTGCGTGCCCTCGCTGATGACGCAGGCATCGGCCGAGTCACCGCGGAGTCGTCCGGCGAGTGTGCCGCCACCACCACCCCACTCTTCATCCACTACGGATTCAAACAGAAGGTCCCCGCCGAGGCGAATACCTGGAGCCTTAAGTGCGCAAAACGCGGCCACCTGCGCGCACAGACCACCCTTCATGTCGAACGCTCCCAGACCATAGACACGGCCATTCTTCACTGCAGGCCTCCAAGGCGGATAACGCCAACGACCGTTTGCGGGAGGGACAGTATCTATGTGTCCGTTAAGCAGGAGGCTCTTGCCTCTGCCGGACCCTGCGAGCCGGGCAATCAAATTTTTTCTACCCTCGTAATGGCGATCGAGGCGGGCCAACCGGTGACCGGACTCCCGGACAAACGCCGTGACGTAAAGCTCTACGCGAATGCCTCTAGACTGCAGGAAATTTCGTAAAACGCACTGTCCAGGCGTTTCTTGCCCTTCGGGTGGAATGGCGACCGTGTTGACGGAAATCAGCTCTTTAAGGAGCATGAGGATATCGCGACGGAGGGGGCGCAGCAGTCTTCGAGCGATGCCGGCGCGACTCTGCTTCTGATGTGTCATCTGGCAGTTCCCTCCATATCAGCATTCAAGAATCGGCGGCGGCGCGAACAGCGCGGGTAGGATAAAAAGACAAAGTGCTGCTGCAACTCATTAGGAATGTCCATCACTAAATCATCCGGCAAGGACAATCTAAGAGCTATCACCCTACAGGAGATCCTGCAGCAGCCCGATCTTTGGCCAACCACGTTCGCCCGCACTGAAGGGGTTGACGGTGTCGATCCCGCTAACGCGATCATTACCGGAGCAGGCACGTCCGCCTATGCCGCCGAAGCAATCGCAGGGGCATGGCCGGGAGCGAAAGCAATCCCCTCGGGCGACCTGCTCCTTTCCTCGCGAAACGAGATTGAAGCCCGCAACCGCGGATTCGTCGAGCACGGAACACTTGTCTCTCTCGCTCGATCTGGTGACAGCCCGGAGAGTGTAGCAACTCTGAACAAAATACGTCATCTGTTTCCTGCCGTTCGACACATTGTGATCACATGCAATCCGGATGGCCGGCTCGCCAAAGTGCCGAAAGTTGAAACGATCTTGCTTGACCCCCGAACCAATGACCGCAGTCTGGTCATGACGAGTTCGTTTACCAATTTAGTGCTCGCCGGCATGTGCCTTACTCATCGCCGTGAGCTCGGTCCGGTACTGGAAGGCATTTGCCGCCGGCTCCGGCAAGCTCTTCCGGCTATTGACACTACTGCGGAAGAAGCTGCGCAAGCGGGACCCGACAGAATCGCGATCCTCACGCCCCCGGACCTCAAGCCACTCGCCGCAGAGGTATCTCTCAAAATCCTCGAGATGACGGCTGGCAAAATTCCACCGCTCCATGATTCCTTCCTCGGTGTCCGCCATGGACCCATGAGTTACCTGCGATCCGACTCACTAGTCCTCTGCTGGTTGTCCAGTGAGCCGGCAAGACGGCTCTATGAACTCGACCTGATTGGAGAGCTCCGAACCAAGGACCTCGGCAGGTTGATCCTTATCGCCCCGCCCGGTATTGTGCCAAATGCCGGCGATATGAACATTCCCGCTGTTGCTCCCGAACTTCCGGACTCACTGCGCATTCCGTTCGAAATCCCTTTTGGCCAGCTTCTTGCTTATCGCCTCAGCCTCCGCTGCGGGCTGGATCCCGATAATCCGAGTCCGAACGCCGTAATTACTCGCGTGGTCCAAGGCTTCCGCTTGCATGAACAAGAAGCTTGATTGTCTTGTAGCCGGTGAAACAAATGTCGATCTGATGATCGGAGCCAGCGTGAGCCTGGAGCCCGGTAAGGAAAAGCTTGCTGATGACATCAGGTTAGTTCTGGGCGGATCCAGTTCGATCACGGCCTTCAACCTCGCCGCTCTGGGCACAAAGGTCGGATTCGTTGGAGTAATTGGGTGCGATGCGTTCGGAGATTTTATCGAGCAGCGCCTGGCTTCGGCCGGGATCGATCTAAAGGGGTTGCGGCGCGATAAGACGAGCAGGACAGGTATTACCGTCTGGTTTGATGAGAAAGGCAGACGGAGTGGCATCACCTACCCGGGCACCATTCCTTTGCTTCGCGCTCAGGATATCTCGCCTGGTCAGCTCAAACTCGCCCGCCATTTACATGTGGGCCACTATTTCTTGCTCACGCACCTGCATCCAGAAGCACCAGATCTCTTTGCGCGTGCCAAACGCATGGGTCTTACAACCTCTCTCGACTGTAACTACGATCCATCTGAGAAATGGAATTCACGCATCGAACAGGTTCTCCGCCATACCGACATCTTTTTTCCAAATGAACAGGAAGCGCTCCTGCTCACCGGCAGCCGATCGGTGGAAGCTGCAGCGCGTGCGCTCGGAAAGCTCGCCCATATCGTAGCAGTCAAGTTGGGCGCCAAAGGTGTTTTCGTGTTTCACGATGGGAACAGCTTCCATGTTCCAGCTCGAAAGGTTCGTGTGGTCGATACGACAGGGGCCGGGGATAGTTTCAACGCCGGCTTCCTTTCTCAGTTTCTGCGCGGAGCCTCAGTGAGGGTTGCGACGAACGCCGGTCTTGCAGCGGCTACGCGTTGCGTGGCCAGGGTCGGTGGGACCGCTGCTTTCGAGCGCAAGCCATGAGTGTTCAAAAAGGTGCGACCGCCGTTGTCGTTCACACCGGAGGCCCTACGCCGGTGATCAACGCCAGTTTGGTCGGTGTGATCGAAGAAGCTCGCAAACATTCAGCAATCGCACATTTGCTGGGTGCGCGCTTCGGATTTGACGGTGTTCTAAAGCGCCAGTATTTCGACCTGTTTAATCAGGAAGAAGAAGCTATTCAGGCAATCGCAACTACTCCCTCGTCGGCGCTGGGTACTTCTCGGCGTGAATTAACCGCGAGCGATCTCGAGGGCGTGCTGAACGAGCTGCAATTGCACAAGACCCGTTACCTCTTCGTCACAGGCGGGAATGGCTCGATGGAGACGGCTCGTCAGATTCAGGAGCTCGCACTTCAACAAGGTCGTGATCTGCAGGTTATTGGGATTCCCAAAACGATCGACAACGATCTGCTAGAGACTCATCACACACCGGGCTACGGCTCTGCGGCCCGCTTCTTCGCCTGTGCAGCGCGTGATATCGGCGCCGATAACAAAGCGCTGCCGGGACAGGTAGAGATTATCGAGGTCTTAGGGAGAAACGTCGGCTGGCTGGCGGCGGCCACATCGCTTGCCCGCCGCGATCCGGACGATGCTCCTCACTTGATATATTTTCCCGAGCGGCTCCTTCCCCTGGACCGGCTTTTGGAAGATATTGACACGGTCTATAGGCGATTGAATCGTTGCGTGGTAGCAGTCTGTGAAGGCCAATTAGATGAGTATCGGGAACCATTCGGCGCTGATGTCCGTTCCGGCTCCCGGGGCAGTCTTGCAATGAATCTGGCCCACCGGCTTGCGATGCTTGTATCGCAGCGGTTGCGGGTCCGCGCCCGCAGCGAGAAGCCAGGTCTCCTCGGTCGATCGAACGGCGCTTTCCAGTCTCCTGCCGATCTGAATGACGCTCGCCTTTGCGGCCAACAGGCAGTTCTTGCCGCGCTAGACGGCCATGCCGGGAAGATGATCACCTTGATCTGCGTCTCTGAATCACCTTATGTCGCAAAAACAGGCCTCGCACCTCTCGATAAGGTGGCGCTGAAGGAACGTCTCTTCCCCGAGGGCTGGCAAAACAAGTCAGGCAACGACGTGACACCAGATTTCCAGCGCTTTGCCGAGCCACTTATCGGCTCCATCAGAGCCTACGAGGAATTCTCGTTAGACGATTAGTTGAGGTGATCTTCAAGATCCTTACAGCTTCAGAAAAATCTGTCGGCGGTACAGCCAGTAGCACAGATACCACATGATCAGAAGAATAGCTGTGGATTGTGCCACCGGAGCCAGCGTTCCCACGAAAGTGAAGTGAAAAGTGAAGACCCCAACAGCCCGGTCCAGCCATTGGCGCAATATCTCAGAAACCACGTAAATGAAGATTGAGTTCATTCCTACCACGACTAGCGGAAATGCTGCCATCCGCCACCCGCATACTTCGATCAGCCAATAGAACCCGATCAGCATAAGAAGTACCCAGCCAAGACTGTAAAAAATAAAAGTAGGCGTGCAAAGCTGCTTAATCATGGGCATCCAAGGTTTCAGGGATAATGCTGCTGCAAACGACAGAATCGTGCCTGCAGCGAGGAATTGCAGCTTCTGCCGGTGCGTTCGGACCGTCATAAAGAGCTGGCCCGCCCAGACTCCCGACAGCGTCCAAACCGTACTTGGAATGAAGTTGAGTGTCGAATACGCCGGATCATAATCATAATGAAAAATGGCCCGGTCCACGAGCAGGCCGACGCTGTTCATCTTTGAATAGGGTCCACCAGGACCATGAAACGAAAAAAGCAAAAGCGTCCAAACAGCGAGCAGGCCGCCAGTGGCTAGTACTTGATAACGCCAACGCCATCGCATGATTAGAAAGCTGATTAAGTAAGTGAATGCGATTTGCGACAGCACGTTGATGAGTTGCGGCTTGATGTGGCCGCTGCCGACCCAGATGACAATCTGGCTCATCACCATAAGTCGCGCTGAACGCGCGAGAACATGGCGCAAATTATCACTCCAGCTAGCACCCCTTTCGTTCCGGCGGACCATAGCGAAGGGCAACGCCACACCGACCATGAACATAAATGCGGGCTGAATCATGTCCCAAAACACAGCGCCTTCCCAGGGGACGTGGTCAAACCAACTCGCGACCCGAGCCCAGTCCGGGTTGTTTCTGAGACGCGCGAAACCGAAGCCGTCGGAAGCCAATAGCAGCATGATGAAGCCTCGATATGCATCGAGAGCTACATACCGTGTAGCTTTACTCCGAGACAGCGAGCTTTCCTGAGCAGCAGGATTACTCGTCACCTGATCGGAATGGACGTTCGAGATCACGGAGCTACATTCACCGGGAAGAATTGCATCTTCCTGACCTATTCTGTCTCAATGGAGCACTTCATTGTCCGGCAGGCAATTTGTGACTGGCTATCACGACTGAGGAGGGCAAAAAGCTGCCTCAGCTCTGCCGCAGCGCCGTAGCCGGATCCACTTGCGTTGCCCGAGTAGCCGGCCACCAGACCGCGAGGACTGCACTGACGAGGAGCACCATCGGGATCGTCGCGAAAACGAGTGGATCCCATGCAGTGATGCCGAAAAGGAAACCGGATATTTGCTTGGCGAGCGCGAACGCTCCTCCCATGCCAAACAGGAGACCGAACAACGCGAATGTGATTCCTTGCCGCATGACCATAGCGCGCACATTGCCACGTTCCGCACCGAGTGCCATGCGAATGCCGATTTCCTGGGTGCGCTGCTCGACTGAATAAGCCATCAGACCATAGATGCCAATTGCTGCAAGCAACAACGACACGCCGCCGAAGACGCTCATCAGAAGCATATGGAAGCGTTCGCGCGAGGTCGAACGCCTCACGACTTCAGTCATCGCGCGAATGTCGGTTACCGGAAGCCCAGTGCTCTGCCGGAGTTGTTCTTCCACGGCGGCGCGCAGGTCCATCGGTTCGCCGCGAGTGCGAATCACCCATGAAATAGGCCTGATATTTGAATTCAGCGCCTGAATGGCATCGGTTAGCTGCCCGGTTGGGACATACATTTCCGGTTGCGGATCTTGATTCAGAGCTCCATCTCTTTGGTCGGAAACAACGCCAATGATCTGCCGTGCCGGTTCAGCATCGAATTCGGGCATCATTCCTTTGCCGATCACGATGCGGTCCTGAAGAGGATCGCTCTTCTGCCAATAACGCCTCGCCATGGATTCGTTAATCATGACCACGGGAGCGCCAGCATGACTGTCGCGTTCGGTGAACGATCGCCCACGAATTACGTGAATGCGAAATACTTCAAAAAACCCCGGGGAAACTGACTTAAATCCGCCACCGCCGTTGAAGGGGCCGCCTTGCAATGGACGGCCCAATATTCGGAAACCGATTCCATAGCCGCCTTCAAGGGGCACGCAACAGGTGGCGCTGGCCATCTCCACACCGGGCAGAGCATTCAGCCGTTGCGTTGCCTGCTGAATGAGTTGCTCGACAGCAAGACTCGTGGAGAGCGTTTTTCCGGAGAGCGACATGCGCATAGTTAAGACGTGGTGTGTGTCGAAGCCTGGCTTCACTGCGTAAATGGCTGCAGCCGTTCGGATGAGCAAACCGGCTCCCACCAGGAGAATGACAGCGAGGGCGACCTCGGAGACCACCAGCAGCGTACGGGCTTTGTTCTGTCGGAATCCGCTGCCGGAGCGATTTGCACCCTCTCTGATACTTGTATTCAGGTCCGCGCGGGCTGAGTGCCAGGCCGGGAACAACCCGAAAAAGAGGCTGGTAAGCAGAGTAATAAGGATCGTGAACACGAGCACGCGCCAATCGAGCGTGACCATCGAACCATCTGTACCGACGCGCGGTAAGCCGGCGGTGTTAACCGAGAGCAGCGCCCGGATGCTGATCAGCCCCAACCCGAGCCCGAGGAGCGCGCCGGCGGCGGCCAATAGAAGACTCTCAGTGAGTAGTTGGCGAACGATTCTGAAGCGGCCGGCGCCCAGCGCGGCCCTGATTGCGATTTCCCGTTTTCGCACTTCGGCCCTAGCGAGTAATAGGTTTGCTACATTTGCGCAGGCAATAAGCAGCACAAATCCAACTGCGGCAGCGAGGACCCAGATGGACCTCTCAGAGCCGCGAACCAGCCCGCTTCTCAACGTCTCCGAACTGAAGCTTTCTCCTTTATCGAGACCGTTAGGAAACTTGTGACGAAACGCTGCGGCAGACGCTTCCAGGCGTGCGTTGGCCTGTTCGAAAGTTACTCCGCTCTTTAGTCTTCCGGCTGCCTGGAAAAAGTGGCCCTGATCGTTCGAATTAGGGTCGAGCTGGAAGGGAACCCATATTTCAGGAGCATCCCCGAAGTCCTGAAAATCGAAACGTGAAGATACGACTCCGGTAATGGTATACGGTTGAGAGCCCAGCGTCATCGTTTTGCCGAGAACGTTCGGATCACCGGCGAAGCTACTCCTCCAAATGCCTTCGCTAATCACAACGACCGGTGGAGCGCCCGGTGTATCTTCTAAAGCGTTGAAAGGCCTTCCCACGACCATGGGAACGCCAAACAGGCGAAAATAAGCCGAGCTCACGCGTTCCGAGCGAAGCTGCTTCGGAAAGTGGCCGCCGGTCCAGTTCACAACTCCGCCGGCGAACGCCGCGACGTCCTCCAGGACTTCCGTCTGCTGCGACCAATGCGCGAATTTGGCCGGTGAACCTGCAGCAAAGCTGCCCCGCGGGGTTTTCGTTTCGAGAATCACGATCCGGTTCGCGTTCGGGAAAGGTGGCTCCTTCAGGAGGACTGTATTCACGAGAGAAAAGATTGCGGTATTGGCTCCGATGCCCAAGGCAAGAGCGATGACGGCCGTGAGCGTAAAGGAGCCGCCTTGGGAGAATAACCGGATCCCGTGGCGAAAATCCTGAATGAGTGTATCCATGATCCTTTTGGCTCAGACGTGTTTTGGGCGTGAAAGTTCCGAAAACGCTCAATTAGGGTGGGTTCCGGCGCGCATAGATCCAGTTATCGCCTTACGCGAAGAATGATGCGTTGGTTTAGGCGGCTTTTTCCTCCGCCATAGTGCTCTGGATGCTCTCGCTGACGAGCTGTTCGCCGCCGGGAAGCTGCCGATTCAGCAGATTTTGACGATCAAGTTTGGCTTGGTCGATCAGAACGGCCCATCGGTGGCGTTCCTGCTGGCGTTTTTCGCGGGCTTCGCGGCGAGCTTGATCCGCTTTTTTATGCTGCTGCGAAACAAAGCCATTTTGCTCTCTCCTCCTTTCTGCTCGGAGCTTCAGGAGATCGTTCAAGCACTTATGGAACGCGCGCTCGTGGGTGGTTTGGTAGCGCAGATAGAGCGCGAGGTGCGCGTCGTTATCGCAGCCGCCCACTTCGTTGAAACAGAACCCTTGGAGATAGAGAGCGCGTTGAGAGAGCCAGTGGTGCTCGGCCATGCGATCGACGAGTAAGTGCTCGGTGCGAGTAGCAGGACGGTGCTCCTCGCGGAGACCGTCGAGAAGTTCTTGATAATCGTCCTCGCTTTCATAAGGCATGATTGCGAAGCGTCCAGTGAGCCCGTGGCGAAAGGCGTTGAAGGAGACGGTCTCCTTGCCCGCGGATGATCTTGGCCCGCAGGATCGCTGAGCATTCTGGCGGTTAGCGCGGAGTTGGGCGAAGGAAATGCGGCCGCTCGCTGCGGGTCGTGGTTCCCAATCGAGTTGAGTGGGGGAACTGCCTCCGCTCGCTACCGCTCGCGGTTCCGAATGGGGGACCGCTTCCTGTGGGTGCGGCTCAGAATCGGGAAGGAGGCCGGCTTTGCGCTCGATCTTTTCGCGCAGCGCGTTGGCTTCGGCGATGAATTCGGGGGTGAATTCGTCAAGGAGTTCGGGATTCGGTTCGCTCGATCGAGGGGACATAAGTTCTCCTGCGATGAAAGTAAATTAAAGGTGTTCTCCCGGTGTCGTGGTATCCGCGTAACGCGCTGTGGGCGCGAGAGAAGAAACGTATGAGTCAGCAGTGACTGGCAATTCTTAAGGCGTCGCGAAGGCTTATCCGATACCATAATGAGTTCCAGTTTTCATAACGAATGCTTTCCGGCGAGATCCGCAACCAAATCGACGCCATCTGGAATGTTTTCTGGACAGGCGGTATTTCCAACCCGCTCGAAGTCATCGAGCAGATCACCTATCTTCTCTTTTTGCGCCGTTTAGACGAGCTCCAGGAGCTCGAGGAGCTCAAGGCGACACGCTTGGGCAGACCGCTCGAGACGCGATTCTTTCCCGAAGGTAGGGATGACAAGGGCTGGCCCTACGAAAACCTGCGATGGTCACGTTTTAAGAACCAAGAGCCACGGGATATGTACGACACGGTGGCCGAACATGTGTTTCCGTTTCTGCGCCAGCTTGGAGGTAATGGCACGGCTTACGCGCAGCACATGAAGGATGCGCGGTTCACCATCCCCACGCCGGCGCTCCTCTCGAAAGTCGTCGATCTCATAGCCAAGGTCCCGATGGAGGATCGCGACACCAAAGGCGACCTCTACGAATACATGCTCAGCAAAATGCTTCGATTTCGACAACACGATGCTCCGTATCGGCAGCATGAACATGCTGCTGCATGGCGTTGAAGATCCCGACGTGCGGTACCGCGATTCGCTGGCTCAGGACCACGCGGCTGATGCCGAGACCTACTCGCTTGTGCTGGCGAATCCGCCGTTCGCCGGAGCGCTGGATTACGAAAGCACCGCCAAAGACCTGCTTGCCATAGTCAAGACCAAGAAAACCGAGCTGCTATTTGTAGCGCTCTTTTTGCGCCTTCTCAAAACCGGCGGGCGCGCAGCGGTAATTGTGCCCGACGACGTGCTGTTCGGTTCGAGCAAAGCGCACAAGACGCTGCGCGAGCTTCTGGTCGAAGAACAGAAGCTCGATGCTGTTATTTCGCTTCCGGGAGGCGTCTTCAAGCCCTACGCGGGCGTCTCGACGGCCGTTCTGCTCTTCACCAAAACGAATTCAGGAGGCACCGATTACGTCTGGTTTTATGACATGGATGCGGACGGCTGGTCGCTCGACGACAAACGCCAGGAGCTCTTGCCGGAGGACAGGCTCGGTCCGTGCCCAGAAACGCCTCTCACGGAAGACGAACATTCGAAGAATAATCTTCCCGATGTGCTGACGCGTTGGGCCAATCGCGAGACGAGCGAGCGCGAACGCCCGCGCACAGCGCAGAGCTTTTGCGTTCCGAAAGACGACATCAAGGCGAACAGCTACGATCTCAGCATTAACCGATACAAAGAGGTTGTGCATGAAGAGACCGAGCATATTCCGCCGCAGCAAATACTTGCTGAGTTGATGCAACTAGAGCGGGAGATTGAGAGCGGCTTGCGAGAGTTGGAGGGAATGCTCGCGTAATGAACCGGGTAATTGCATCGGCTCACTATCCGATAAGGCCGCTTGGGGCTGTCGCAGAGTTCCTCGATAGCAGGCGCGTCCCCGTCAAAGATTCGAAACGCCTTCCTGGGCCTTACCCGTATTACGGCGCAAATGGCCAAGTTGGTACGATTGACGGCTATCTTTTCGATGAGCCTTTGGTTCTCCTCGCGGAGGACGGTGGGTTCTTCGATGCACCTCATCGGGGAATTGCATATGCGGTTCGCGGGAAAACCTGGGTGAATAACCATGCGCACGTACTTCGACCTCGAGAGGCTGTCGACCTACGTTATCTCTTCCGCGTGCTTGAGAACTACGACGTCACACCATTCATTAGTGGCACGACACGTAGCAAGCTTACCCAGCAGGGAGCATCTCGAATTCCGATCCCCCTCCCGCCGCTTTCTGAACAGGGGCGAATCGCGGCCATTCTCGATCAGGCAGACGCGGTCCGCTTGAAGCGCAATGAAGCGCTCGAAAAAGCGGACGCAACAATCGAGGCCGTTTTCAGAAATATGTTCGATGCACCAGGTACAAAGTGGCCTGAGGTCCCGATATCGGATCTGGCAACAAACATCAGAACAGGCCCGTTTGGCAGCCAGCTACTTCATTCCGAGTTCAAAGAGTCAGGCATCGCCGTACTTGGAATCGACAACGCAGTGCAAAACAAATTTGTCTGGGCGCGTCCCCGGTATATCAACGAGCGGAAGTTCCAACAGCTGAGGCGCTATGCGGTTCATCCGGGCGACGTCCTAATCACAATCATGGGAACGTGCGGTCGATGTGCCGTGGTGCCACAAGACATCCCGACCGCAATAAACACAAAGCACCTTTGCTGCATATCTCTCGATCAGGCAAGATGTCTGCCAGCGTACCTACATTCCTGCTTCTTAATGCATCCCAGTGTGTTGCGGCGACTCGGTATCCACGAGCGGGGGGCAGTCATGCCGGGCCTGAACATGCAAATCATCAAAGAACTTCCGATCCCGTTGCCACCGCTTCACCTACAAGGGAAGTTCTCGTCCCTTGCCGTTCGGCTCGAGTCCGGAATGGAGCTTCGAAGGGAATCATTCGCCAAACTGAACGCGCTCTTCCAATCCCTCCAATACCGCGCGTTCCGAGGTGAACTTTAGATGCCGCACTTCGGCTTCCTGCAAGCGGAATGGAAAGACATCTTCACTGCCGCCGCGAAAGCCGAATTGAACACGCTGCCCGATCCCCGCACCGGATGCTTCTACGCCCGTCGTGCGCTCGAACTTGCAGTTGCGTGGCTCTATAAGGCTGATAAGAGTCTCAAGGCTCCATACGACGACAACCTTAGCGCGCTGCTCAACGAACCTACTTTTCGCACTCTGATCGGCCAGGATCGATACACCAAGGCCCGCATCATAAAAGAACTCGGCAATGAGGCTGTCCACAGCCACGTACCGATTACACCGGCGCAATCGATTGAGGCTCTGCGCGAACTTTTCCATTTCTGCTATTGGCTCGGAAGAACTTACGCGCGGACAGCCGCAGGGCGCCCCGCGCCGGGACTTAAATTCGATCCCAACCGGCTTCCAAAGACATCGCCCATCCCGCCGCAGACGGCGGCGCAACTCGCCAGGCAGGCGGAAGAGATCGCCCAGCGCGATGCGGAGCTGAAACTGCGCCAGCAGAAGCTCGATGAGTTCGCGGTCGAAACCCAGCAGCTCAACGAAGAGCTCGCCCGCCTTCGAGCCGACATAGCGGAAGCGAAACGGGCCAACCAGTCCGTCCCAGATACTCACGACTATTCGGAAACCGAAACCCGCGACGCCTTTATCGACCTGCTGCTGCGAGAGGCCGGATGGAAGCTCGCCGACACGCGCGACCGGGAATTTCCAATCACCGGGATGCCCAACGAGTCAGGAACCGGCTGGGTAGATTATGTTCTCTGGGGCAAAGATGGCCGCCCGCTGGCGCTGGTCGAGGCGAAGCGGACCAAGCGTTCTATCGAAGAAGGCCGACAGAAAGCGAAGCTCTATGCCGATTGCCTGGAAAAGCAGTTCGGGCAGCGACCGATTATTTACTTAAGCAACGGCTATGAACACGAGATCTGGGACGATACGCAATACCCCTCGCGTCCCGTGCAGGGATTCCGGACACAAGATGAACTCGAACTTCTCTTCCAGCGCCGGACCACTCACCGCCCGCTGCATGAGATCGAAATCGATCGCAAGATTGTGGACCGGTATTACCAGGAGCGCGCGATTCGCAAAATCGCCGAGGCGTTCGAAACGAAGCACGTTCGCCGCGCGCTTCTCGTCATGGCAACGGGAGCCGGCAAGACCCGGACCGTCATAGGGCTTGTCGATCTGCTGCTTCGGGCTAACTGGATCAAACGGGTTCTCTTTCTGGCCGATCGCGTAGCGCTCGTAAACCAGGCGGTAAGCGCGTTCAAGAAGCACCTGCCCTCATCAGCGCCGGTCAACCTCGTTACCGAGAAGAACGTGGACGGGCGAGTTTATGTCTCGACGTATCCGACGATGCTGGGCTTAATTGAGGAAGCCCAGGATGGCGAGCGCCGCTTCGGCCCTGGTTATTTCGATCTGGTCATCATCGACGAAGCCCACCGTTCGGTGTACCAGCGGTACGGGGCCATTTTCGAGTATTTCGATTCGCTGCTTGTGGGACTCACGGCGACGCCGCGGGATGAGACTGACCGCGATACTTACAAGCTCTTCCATTTGGAACCGGGTGTTCCCACAGACGCGTACGAACTCACGGACGCCGTAGCCGACGGATATCTGGTGCCGGCCCGCTCCGTTTCGATGGCGTTGAAGTTTCCGCTTGAAGGCATCCACTACAACGACCTCACGGAGGAAGAGAAGCGCGAATGGGACGAGATTGAATGGGACGAAGATCCCGAAGCTCCCAAACCGGACCGTGTCGAAGGAGGCCGTCAACAGGTGGCTGTTTAATGAAGACACCGTGGATAAGGTTCTCGAGACGCTGATGCTAAGGGGCAGCGTGTCGCCGGGGGCGACCGGCTCGGGAAGACGATCATTTTTGCAAAGAACAACGATCATGCGGTTTTCATCGCGAAGCGTTTCGACGCAAATTACCCGCAGTACGGCGGCCAGTTCGCACGCGTGGTCACTTTCAAGACCGAATACGCCCAGAGCCTGATTGACAGCTTCTCAAAACCGGAGGCGATGCCGCACATCGCGATATCGGTGGACATGCTGGATACAGGTATCGATGTGCCCGAAGTCGTCAATCTGGTGTTCTTCAAGCTGGTCCGCTCGAAGACGAAATTCTGGCAGATGGTGGGACGCGGAACACGTCTGCGGCAGGATCTTTTCGGCCCGGGCGAAGATAAACAGTTCTTCTACATATTCGATTTCTGCGGGAATCTCGAATACTTCAAGGAAAACCCGGAAGCGGTGGATTCCAGCCTCAGCATGCCGCTCGGCAAGCGCCTATTCGTTCTGCGACTCGAACTGATGGATGAGCTCGACAAGGCGGAGCCGAAACGATATCCGGAACTGCGAGCCGCGACGGCTGAACTGTTGCGCGCAGAAGTCGCCGCCATGAACGTGAATAACTTCATCGTGAGGCCGCACCGGCGGCTTGTGGAGCACTACGCCGAAGCGGCCGCATGGGAGTCGCTGTCGATAGAGAATCGTTCAGAACTCGAAAAGAACGTGGCCGGGTTGCCGTCGGAGCTGATTGACAACGATCAGGACGCGAAGCAGTTCGATGCTCTGACGCTGCGGCTCCAGTTGGCCGTACTGCGGGCCGAACCGCAGTTTTCCACGCTCCGCATGCAAGTTGAACAAATTGCGGGCCTGTTATCGGAAAAGGCAAACATCCCGATGGTGCGGGCGCAGATGCCGCTCATAGAGGATCTGCAAACGGACGCTTTTTGGCAAGACGTAACGCCCACGATCCTGGAACGGGTCCGCAAGGACCTTCGGGCTCTTATTAAGCTCATCGAAAAGGTAGGACGTAAGCCTGTCTTCACGAGCTTTGAGGACGAGCTCGGCACCGAGGCCGAAATCGCATTTGCTCAATTCACACCCGGCATCGATTTTCAGCGATTCCGAGCCAAAGCGCGGCACTTCCTACGGGAGCATCAAGACATACCTGTGGTTCGCAAGCTGCGTAGCGTGGAGCCTCTAACGGCGGCCGACCTGCAGGAAATTGAACGCCTCTTGATAACGGAGGGCATCGGCAGCGAGCGCGACCTCGCTCACGCGAAGGAGGTCAGCCACGGGTTGGGCTTGTTCCTGCGCTCTCTCGCCGGCGTGGATCGGGTAGCCGCAAAGGCCGCGTTCAACGACTTCCTGAATGGCCGTACGCCGACTGCGAACCAGATTGAGTTTCTGAACATGATCATCGACCATGTGGCGGATCGGGGCTTTCTCGACCCTGAACTTTTGTATGCTTCCCCGTTTATCGACATCAGCGCGAAGGGTGTTGATGGAATTTTCCCGCCGGAGGAGGTCAATGCGCTGTTTGCTGTCCTTCAGAATCTCAAGGCAAGTGCCGCGGTATAGCGTGTGGTGAACGTGGTGTGGTGTTCGGGAATGTCTTCTGCACGCGCTGTTGTTTGCGCTGTCTTCGATGAGATCGCCCCGCAGGAGACCCATGCCGGCGCATAGCAATACCCGATCCGTCCAGCGCGATATCAAACGGATGGTTCAGCGGATCGTCAATCAGTTCCATCCCGAGCGTGTGATTCTCTTTGGTTCTCACGCACGCGGAGAAGCGGGCCCGGATAGTGATGTGGATCTATTGATCGTGATGCCGGTGGACGGGCAGAAGCGTAAGATGCAGGTTCAGATTCGAGTAGCCCTGCACGACATCCGCGTTCCGAAAGACATTATCGTTACTACGCCCGAGGACTTCGAATGGCGCAAGGAAGTCCCAGGCACGATCGAGTACCCCGCCGTGAAGGAAGGAAAAGTCCTGTATGTCCGATCCTGACAACGTCGCGACCAATACGGGTCCGAAGATACTGGTGTTCGTGGTGAGCAGCTCTAACACGTTGTTCGCAGTGGATGCAAAAGACGGCAAGAGTGGTCTGGAACCGCACGTTCCAGAGTTATGCGCCAAAGTGGAGATGCGATGAAGGCGTGGGTACACTTCACTGGCATTGCGGTGACAGGCGGCCGTGTTTTGCCGTGGAGCATGAATCGCGCCTCTACCGCTTCGGCTTGAGACGTGGTGGGGCGGGGGAGTGAAAGGGCGACATGCCGATGAACATTTCAGCGCCCTCGCGGCCACTCAAGATTCGACCAACATAAGGGCCGCGGATTACGTTCGGTATGATTTGGGAGCGCACACGTGGGATTACAAAATTTTATCGAAGAAGTGGAAGTTCTGGGCAGAGATCTGGTCGAGAAAATTCGAGCCTTGATCCATGAAGGTAATGTGCAGCGCATTATCATCAAAGATGAGCACGGACATACCTTCATCGAAATTCCTGTGACGTTTGCAGCAATAGGTGCTATTGCAGCTCCAGTGCTCGCTGCCGTTGGCGCGATCTCTGCAATCGTGGCTAAATTCACGATCGTTGTTGAGCGTGCAGAGCCGAATACTTCCGCGGATGCGGCCGGGCCGAAGAAACAGTGAGTGGGTTTGTGCATCGTTTTGGTTTCTTGCTGTTCATTCCTATATTGCTTGGAGCCGCCGATTTGAAAGTCGACCATGCGACAGTCGCGGGAAGCGACCTGCGAACCATGATGGATAATCTTGCCGCCGTCGGGATTCATTGCGAGTACGGTGGCCCGCACAATGATCACATCACGGAGATGGCGTTGACAAGCTTCCCGGACGGGTCATATCTCGAGTTGATCGCGCCCCAATCAGGCAGCAATAAGGATGTGACAGCACACGTATGGATAAAACAGATGCAGAACAATGCAGGTCCGTCCGCTTGGGCTATCCGGTCCTCGGATCTCGCTGGAGATGTGAAACGCCTCCAGGCGGCTGGCGTAACGGTGAGCTCACCCCAACCAGGCGGGCGCAAACGGCCCGATGGCAAGCGTCTGGAGTGGGAAACTGCGCAGATCGGGGAAGAGCCTCGCGGCACATTCTTTCCGTTCATTATCCAAGATTTGACGCCTAGGCAGGACCGCGTCTTTCTCACCGGAAAGCCGACGACAAAGGATTTCATCGGTATAGCTCGTGTTGTGATCGCGGTGCGGGATCTGCGTGTCGCGGTGCAGCGTTATCGGGATGCCTTTGCGCTTCCATCGCCAATCGAGCAAGTCGATAAGGATTTCGGGGCCCATCTGGCCTTGTTTACTGGTACTCCTGTCGTGTTGGCGGCGCCGCTACATGCCGGCTCCTGGCTGGCGGCCCGCTTAGAGCAATTCGGCGAAGGCCCCTGCGCATTCATCCTTGGAGCGCGCAAAGCCGGGCATTACAAACCGGCTGAGAAAACGTACTGGGCGATGGCGGATATCTCATGGTTTGACACGACCAAATTAGGATGGCATCTCGGATTCGAGTGACAGCAGGGGCATAGAATTTCTGGGACGAATAGGCTGTCCGATTTTGCGTTCGTCCAGCTAAGAACGCCATACCCGGAGCAATCCGTGCGGACCGAAGAAGAGATGATGGCGTTGATCCTCGGGTTTGCCCGTGATCGTGACGATGTGCGTGCTGTGGTTATGACGGGCTCGCGCACAAATTCGGCGGCCAAGCGCGATCGATTTCAGGATTACGACATCACGTATGTGGTCGAAGATCTCGCACCGTATCGGCGAAACCAGCGTATTCCCGCATATTTCGGCGACATTATGATCCTCCAGAACCCGGATGACATGGGAGACGCTACGGCCGACAAAACGAGCTATGCGTATCTCATGCAGTTCATGGACGGGAATCGAATTGATCTGACTTTTCGCCCCGTTTTTGACGTAGGCTCGATTTTGGCAGACTCACTTTCGCTCGTACTGCTGGATAAAGATCGACGATTCGAGCTCCCGCCGCCGACCCTCCAGAGTTACCTCCCTACAAAGCCCACAGCGAAGCAATTCGCCGACTGCTGCAACGAGTTCTGGTGGTTGAACCCGTACGTTGCCAAAGGATTGTATCGAGATCAGATCCCTTATGCCAAAGCCATACTCGATGAACTGTTACGTACTCAGCTACGACAAATGTTGACGTGGTACTTGGGCGTGACAACGAATTTCCAGGTCTCGGTCGGTCTAGCTGGCAAACATCTCAAGAGTCAACTGCCTGATGACCTCTGGAGGCTCATGGAACGCACCTACTCCGATGTCCGGCCAAACAACATCTGGGAAGCACTGTTCGCCATGGACGAGCTTTTCGGGACGGCAGCCCGCGCAGTCGCCAGAGCGTTTGGGTTCGCTTATTGCGAGCGGGAAGAAGCCGCGATCTCGTTGTTCACCCGGCAGATTCGGGATCAAGCTGGTTAACCGCGCACATTGCGCGCCAGCGTAAGAGATCCATCAGCGTTCGTCTTTTGCCGGCAGGCCCAGGTCACCGGATACTGAACGCCTTTCACCTCCAATTCCGCCTTCAGCCGGACACCCTTCCAGTCTGTTCCGGGCGGTAACATCAGCATCGCCTGGCGAATTCCCGTGGGCTTCGGATATCCCGGATCAACACATCCGCTGACATTGACAGCCCCATTCTCGCTGAACGCGGTCAATCGCAACACGCGCGGCATACCCGCGACTCCGTTATTCGCCAGCCCAATTACCAGCCCTGGCGTCCCCTCCCGTTCGAAGCTCCAGATGAATGACGGCCGGATCCGATACCCGATATGCCGCGCAATAAAGTCGATCGGTTCCGGATACTTTTCGTAATAGCTCAGGACGTTCTTCGCCGCTTCGTTATGCCAGTTCCACACCGACCAGTAGTTCGCGCCGACATCCAGCACGTGTGAGGTGATCTTTTCGTTATAGGTGACGCCCTCATCCAGTGCCACGCGCCGCGGATCGCCGGTAGTCATGCCAACCTCGCAAATCGCCGCCGTCCAGGACGGCCGGTTACTTAAGACCTCGCGTGTTTTCGATAAAGATCGTATCCGTTCGAATCCAGTTATGACTGCGAATGGTCTGGTCGAGCAAGTCCGCATTGCCCACGTGGCCGAAGTCCGGTTGCGTATTTGTGACGAGAGGAATTTTGGTCCATATTTCGAGTTGCGTCTCGAACATCTTCATCCATGTCTGCTCGGCGACGACGTCGCTCGGAAATATATTGCCTTCAAACGGCCACGTATGCCCCTCGCCCCAGAAGCCGTACATCATCGTATCCATGTACTCGATCCAGGGATTCCCATTGAACTCAGCCGCCAGCAGTTCGTTCAACTCGCGAAACGCGGCCTGATACTCCGGGTGATCGTAGCGCGGCATCCGGTGCTCTTTCTGGTAACGCGTTTCTGATGGATTGCCTTTCCACTCGCCCTTGAGCCTCACATACGGAACCTTGTTTTTCAGGAACTCGGGCATTCCCGGCTCTGGAAAGTCCGGGTTCTCCAGCATGATGCGGAACCCGACCCGCTTGTTGTACCGTTTCGCCAGATCGAACGTGATCTGCCCCAATCGGGCAAATCGAGCCTGCCGGGCTTCTTCTGAACCTCTCTCCAGTTGGCCGGATATAAATCTTCTCAGTAAAGGGAATCTTGACCAGGTCTTCGAGCGATTTCTCCAGTGTTTCTCCCGTCAGGTGCGGCGGTTTGAATCGGGTTCACGGCCAGGAAGAACAAGCCCGGCGTTATTCCGCGCAGCTTGCAGACAACGAAGCGCAATTCAGCAAGCTGCGCAATCAAAGCCGCGACATTGCAAAGCGGCAATCAGCACTTGAAGCAGAGTTGAAGAGCTCGATTGCCGCGCTGAATTTTTAGCAGTGAAGCTTGAGAGGGAGAGAGCTTACACCGTCGTCGTCGCCGAACACTCCGGATGCCCGCAGTTGCACTGAATCTCTGTCGTGGTTCCAGCAGCTTCGCAATACGGGCTGCAATACTTGCTGTCGGCTCTTGCTTGACACTGGCACGACGGATGTGCGCATTTCTTGTTCTCGGCCATAACGCCTCCTTCCCGTTTGATCCGGCCCAGGGTAAACGGCTACACCTGAAGCGGAGCAGTCCGGCTTACCTGAGTGAAATCGCAGGTTTTCCGCTCAGGCGCTCCGCCACGTGTTCGCCCAAATTGTCCGCGAGGGTTCCGTTCTGAGTGATCGTGGTATTGAAGAGCACCACCAGGGCGTAATCCTCTTTCGGATTGAACAGAGCAAAACTGCTATATCCGCCTGTGGCTCCGTTGTGCCAATACCCTCCGCTGGCCGGTACATAGAGCCACGCCAATGCGACCTTCAGTCCCGCCATCGCGTCCGACCGTGGTTCGTGGGACATCTGGATCGCGCTCGATAGTGTGCTCGCTGGCGACTCGGCGCCTTCCGCGCCGCCCGCGTACTGGATCTTGTTCGGATAGAGTTGCGCCTCGAGGTACGTCAGCATGTCGCTCGCGGTCGATCGGATAGCTCCTGCCCCCGCGAATGCGTCTAGGTCCCACGCATGCGCTACGTGACGTTGCGCATCATGGCCCTCGGCGAATCGCTTCTCCTGTCCTGGCGAAAGCTTCACCACCGTATCGCTCAGGCGGAGCGGTCCCGTTATCTCCGTCTTTAGCAATTCCGGATACGCTTCTTTCGCCTGGTTCGCGAGTGCTTGTCCTAGCAATCCAAATCCCAGGTTGCTGTAATTGAAGCTTGTGCTCTCCGGCTTCGCTACACCGTGCTTGCCCATGAACTCGTATAGATTCGCGGCGTGGTAATCCGCATACGGGTCATTCGGATCGGCAGGATGAAAATTATCTGGCATTCTTGGCAACCCCGAATGCTGCGTCGCCAGATCCAGCAGCGTGATTTCCGTGCCCTCCGGCTTCGGTACCGTCCCGGCTGGCAGCAGTTCCCGAAGCGGCTGGTCCAGCCTGACTTTTTTCTGCTCGACCATCTGCGCCAGTATCAGTCCAGTAAAGGTCTTCGAAATCGATCCAATCTCGAAAATCGAATCCTCTTTCACCGGCCCATAAACTAGAATCCGGCGCGTTCCATGCTGAACTACACCGATGACCACGCCGCCGCCCGTTGCCGGCGCAAGCGTGCCCTGCTGTAACGCGGGCGCCAGATCCTGATCTAGCACGGCCTTCAGGCCGTCCACAGGCACCGGAGCGATGGCTTTATCGAATTGCGGCGGCTCCGGCTTCTTCGGCGCAGCCGCCTCCGTCTGTCGCGTCAAGTTGAGCGGCAAATCGGCGCCCTGCGACCACGCTCCATCCAGCTCATTGCCGTCCGCGCTCAGCGTTCCCGACCAGTGGCCGTTCACGACAGGAACTTCGAATGAAAACCGGTTGCCCTCGAACCGCACCTTGTCGCAAGGCAGCCCCATCGCCCCCTGGTCCAGGCTGTCCAACGTGCAGGATTCTTTACCCGCCGCGTCGCTCTTTAGGTGAATCTGTACGCGCAGTTTTGCTCCGCCGGCCTGCAGAGTTCCCAGCCAAATCCCATCCACACGTGATGTCATCTGCGCAAGCGCCGGTCCCACGCAAGCAAAAATAGACAGCCAGCGAAAGCCCGCCACAAAACGCCTCCTCAGCATTGTGTTTCTCCTTCCGCGCCAGCCAAAACCTGCGCCCGCCATCGTTGAAGCTTCCGAACAGAATACACTTCGTTCAACCACCAAACACCTGCAAACACCAGCGTGTACAACAGTGGGAGAATCGCATCGGCCCACCCAACAGTTCCCTGCTTCGCGTGTTCTCTCAAGATCCCCACGCTGCCCGTGAGCAGGCCAATATAGAGCGGCGCCAAATACCAGAATTTGACCTTTCGCAACAACCGGATCTGGTGCTCGTATTTCCGCACCAAGGCGCGTTGGTAACTGCTAATGGTCTGGTCCGGTGAAGGATCTTCGGGCCCCGCCCCGTGGCGCAAAATGTAATAAACGATCCACAGCGCGCCCGCGATGATAACTATGCTTCCCGCCCGTTCGAGCCCATTCCGCTGCAGCCATGCGAAGTAGCTAAACGCCGCTACAACCAGCAGCGCGGCCAGGATTTCAGTTTCGTTCCGCAACCGGATCATGCGATCAAAGGTCGCGGTCTTCTCCAAAACAATACGGCGCATTTGTTCCCCCTTTGTTCCCGTATCTACTATCTGGCTCTTCCAAAGCTCTTCCAAATTCCTTCCGTTCATGGCTCGCGGTCTCCTTGCAGTCGCTCGGCAAGCCGCTGCCGCATTCGTGAGAGCCGGGTGGCGACCGCCCCTCGCGAAACCCCAGTGACCTCCTCTATTTCCGAAGCGCTCAGCCCCTCCAGTTGCAGCGTCACCATCTGCCTGTCGAGCACCGGCAATTCCCGGATCGCACCCATCAGCGCTCGTACCCTCTCATCCAGCAGCAGAGTCTCTTCAGCGCCTCTTCCCTCCGAAGCTCGGTCGAACGAGCCTTCCACGGGCATCTCCCGTGCGCTACGGCTCCGGACGCGCGAGCAGTTCCGGATCGCGATATTGTGGGCAATTCTATAGATCCAGGTGCGCTCGCTCGCCTCTCTGCGAAAGGCGGGCAAAGATTTCCAGATCCCCGCGGCAATGTCCTGGAGCAGATCCTCACGATCGCTCGGATTCGCCACGTAGGCCGACACAAGCCGCCGAAGCGCGGGCTGATAAGCCTCGAACAGCTCGCAGAATCTGCCGCTGTTTACCTCTGCTCCGATCTCGACCGTTTTGTCCGCCACGGCTGACGCTGCGATCATCCTATTAGGCTTCCAAACAGGTAGTCGCATGCGGCGAGAATTTCTTACGCCGTAGGCCGCAACTAGCTCTAGCAGCCTCCCCCGCCCGGGCTGCCTACTCCTCTCGCAGGGCTGTCATCGGGTCGATGTGCGTCGCTCTCAAGGAGGGCAGATAGCTGGCCAGCAGCGCTGACAGGAAAAGCACGCCGGTATAGATGGCGAAGGTTGTTCCGTCGATGTTCACCACATTGTAAAGCGCGCTCGCCATCACGTGGGCGAGCAGCATCGAGAGCGGGATTCCGAACGCAAGCCCGGTAACGGTCAGACGCAAACTCTGGCCCATTGTCATCCGGAGGACGTCATTCCGATTCGCGCCCAAGGCCATATGTACCCCAATATCGTGAGTGCGCGCCGCAACGAAATACGAAATCATCGCGTAAATCCCGCTGGCGGCTAAGAGCAAAGCAATCACCGCGTAGGTCGTCATGCTCTGCGCTGCCGCTCGGACGCCACCGCGCTCTTCGGACATACTCTGCTCCATCGTTTTGACCTCATAAACGGGGAGGTCTTTATCGACACGGCGGATCGCAAAGCGCGCGGGGCTTGCAGCCTGCATGGGGTCGCCGGACGTCCGAAGAAGGAACATGGTCTGTGGAGCCGGAAACTGCGCGTACGAAATATATGCCACCGGCGCAGGCTGATTCGTAAACCAGTCTTCTACAACATTTCCCGCCACACCGACAACGGTCAGCCAGCCTGACTGAGCATCGAGCCTGATCTTCTGCCCGATCGGGTCGGCTTTGGGCCAATAATGCCGCGCCACATTCCCACTGATCACAGCCACTGGCGGCGATCCGCGGCGATCCGTATCAGAAATAGAACGCCCCTCTAGCACCGGAATGCGCATTGCGGCGAAATAACGCGCGCTAACCGCGATCACCTCCGGATGCGGGTCGGCAGGCCTCGGCTCCGGCTGACCTTCGATCGCAAACCGTTCGGCCGAACCGATGCTAGAAGAAAGAGCCGCCGACGTCACGCCGCGAATTGTTCCAAGCCCTTCCAGCGCGCGGTCGTAGAACCTTCTGCTTTGCGCAGCATCTCGATACTGCGTTGCTGGAAGAGAGACCTGCATCGTCAACAGGTTCTTAGAATCGAAGCCCTGATTCAAATACAGCAGCCGATCAAATGTCTTTACCATCAATCCCGCCCCGACCAGCAACACCAGTGCCAGCGTCAGCTCAAAAATCACCAGCGCCGTTCGCAGGCGGTTGCGCGCCGGAGTGGTGCTCGTGCTCCCTCCTCGCCCGCGCAGCACGTCATTCAAATCGGCGCACATTCTCCGATTTACGACCTGCGAAATCATCGGCAAGCCGCACAGAATGCCTGCAATCAATGAAGCAACGACGGTTAGTACAACCACGGTCGAATCCACGTGCATCGTCCGGAGGCCCGGAACCTCCCTCAGCGCGATCGGCGGAATTCTCGTCTTCATCAATGTGTTGTTCCAGCTCGCTAGTAAAAGCCCGACTACGCCTGCCGCAGCCGAAATCAGAATGCTCTCCGTGAACAGTTGGCGTGCAATCTCGAACCGGCTCGCGCCCAGCGCCGCGCGCACGGCAATCTCTCGTTCACGGTTGGTCGCCCGCGCGAGCTGTAGATTCCCGATATTCGCGCAAGCCAGCAGCAGCACGAATCCGGCCGCGCCCACCAGGGTGATAACAAAGTGACTCGTTACCTGATCAATAAGATCGCGAAGAGGCAGTACCAGCATGCTTCGATCCTGATTGGTTTTCGGATACTCATGCGCCAGTCTTGACGCCAGGGTCGCTGCCTCCGCGCCGGCTTCCGCCGCCGACACACCAGGCTTCAGGAGACCGAGCACCATCAGGCTGTGTAAGTCGCGCTCGCCCTCTGCGGCCGCCTCCAGAGTCATAGGAGTCCACACCTGCGTTCCGAGCGGATAATCGAAGCTGTCCGGCATTACCCCGATCACTGTGTAGGCGAGCCCATCAAGAGTGATGGGTTGGCCGATGGCACTGGAAGAACCGCCCAGATGGCTCTTCCAGAAACCCTCGCTCAGCACTGCAACTCTGGAGCGGGATGGCTGATCCTCATCGGCCGCAAATACCCGCCCCATCTCCGCGCTGCTGCCAAGTACAGAGAAAAAACTCGGAGACACGAGCATCGCTCGCACGCGCTCGGGCGTCACGGTGCTTGTCAAACTGGCGTCCCACCCCCGGTAGGCCGCGAGTTTCTGAAACGAATGAGTCTCGTTCTTCAGGTCATTAAAATTCGCCGGTGCGAAGCTGCTTTTCTGATCGTGAAGCTTAGGCGGCGTCTCCCAGATTGTAACTATCCGTTCGAGATGTGGATACGCCAGCGGATGCAGGATGAGCGCGCTGACTGTTATGAAGATGGATGCGTTCACCCCAATGCCAAGGGCCAGCGCGATCACCCCCACCGCCGTTGCCACCGGACTCTTCCGTAGAACGCGGATCGCATAACGAATATCCCGGACGAGACTGTTCACCACCTCCGCGGCGCAATTCCGGTTCCGAACAACATACGCTCTGATCCTGGTGATTTTCGTATCATCCGTCCCGTATTGTCGCGATTCCGGGACGCTGCTGTCCGATGCCGAACTAAGCGCGTCGAGACTCGCATACGATTCCCCTGAATGGGGTTATAATCTGTTCACATCTAGCGCTGGGGTCTTGCAGCTTGGCCTGGTGTTACAGCGCATTTCGTTTCAGGGGTGAAACATGCGATTTCTCAGAACGCTTGCCGTTCCACTTTCTCTTCTCTTTTGTGCCACGCAAATTGAGGCGCAGGCTACAACCGGTAAGATCACGGGTACAGTAACCGATCCCTCAGGAGCCGCCGTAGCCGGTGCGAAGGTTACCGTCACGCAGAACGCGACCGGCATTAGCCACGCCACCGTGAGCGACCAGTCAGGCACGTACCAAGTACCGCAGTTACCAATCGGTCTGTACAGTGTTACCGCAGAAGCTCCCGGTTTTAAATCCGTAACCGTAAACTCGACGAGTCCGCTCGAAATCAACCAGACTCTGCGCATCGATCTCACGCTGCAAATTGGTCAGGTTAGCAGTGCAATCGAGGTACAAAGCAACGTTTCGCCGGTCGAAACGGAGAACCAGACCATTGCGGCCACAGTTACGGGTCAGGCGATCTTCGAACTGCCTCTAAACGGCCGCAACACCCTCGACTTGCTCAAAACCCAGCCGGGTGTCACGCCTACCAACCCTGATTCGGGTGCCGCGGGGAGCTACAGCATAGGCGGCCAGCGAACTGACTCCGTGACTTATCTCCTGGACGGTGGGAACAACAACTCTCTTCTTGGGAACGATGTCGTCGCCAATCCCAATCCCGACTCTATCGCGGAATTCCGAGTGCTCGAAAGTAATTACAGCGCAGAGTATGGCCGGAATGCGGGTGGAATCGTCAGCGTTGTGACCAAGAGTGGCACAAACAGCTTTCACGGCACCGCCTACGATTACGTTCGGAACAGCTATTTCGATGCGAACACGTTCTTCAATAATGAACAAGGCCTGCCTGTTCCCGTTCTGAAGCGCAATCAGTTCGGCGGCACCGTTGGCGGCCCTATCCTCAAGAACAAACTGTTCTTCTTTTTCTCGTATGAAGGCCAGCGGGAAAGCGCGCTCGATACTACACCGGGCAAGCAGACGACCTTCACGCCTGCTGAAGCGAACGGCGATTTCTCGAATACCGGTTACGCGTCCACAGTAGCCGCATTCCTGCTGAAAAACCCACAGTATCAAGCTAACCCGATTGTCGCGGCACAGGGCATTATCGATCCGGCTGCAATTGATCCCGTTGCCGCAGCCTACTTTGCGCACGGCCTTATTCCAACCTCCCCTACCGGGTTCCTCTTCCCCCAGGGTCATGCGACCAACAACTACAACGAGTACTTAGGCCGCCTCGACTACAACATCACTTCCAGGGATGTCATCACGGGAACATTCACCAGCAATGATAATCCGATCCTTTACCCCTTCGGGTTCACCGGGCCCAATTTTGACGAACCAGGTCCTCCTACCACAGTCCTCGGTTATCCAGTGACCTATTCGAACACGACTTACTTCGGCTCTGTCGGCTACACCCACACGTTCACTCCCGCTCTATTGAACGAATTCCGTGCCACTGCCCAGCGCCTGAACCACGCACAAGCCATTCCTGCCGCGAAACTCCCCACGGCTACCGAGTTGGGTGCCAATCTCCCCTCGGACGATCCCACCGGACCGCCACGCATCAATCTGTATGGATCGAACCTCCAGGTGGGATTCAGCCCGCAAGGTCCCACGCGCGAGATCGACAACACCTACACCTTCTACGACAATCTCTCCTGGATTAAGGGCACCCACAACTGGAAATTCGGTTTCTATTTCTCGCCCTACCAGAACAACACTGTATACGATTACTACGTCAACGGCGAGTACGATTTCTACGGTCCGAGTACGTCGGTGGGCTCCGGTGTGGATCTGGCTGACTTCCTGATGGGTCTGCCCGATTTCTATACTCAGTTCGGGAAAGCGCCGTCGAACATTCGCTCGCATCAATATGCCGGTTTCGCTCAGGATTCCTGGAAGGTCAGCAAACGCCTCACTCTGACCCTCGGACTGCGCTACGAATATGCTGAGCCGAAGTTCGATACCCAAGGGCGCTCGTTCTCTTTTATCCCCGGTCTTCAGTCGCAACGTTTCGTGAACGCTCCGAATGGGTTGGTCTTTCCCGGCGACCCCGGTGCTCCTAAGGGTTCTAACTTCCCCGACAAGAAAGACTGGGCGCCACGCTTCGGCTTTGCATACGACGTTTTTGGCAACGCGAAAACCAGCCTTCGCGGAGGATTCGGTGTTTTCTACGACATCTTGAAGGGAGAAGACAACCTGCAATTCAATGGTCAGGCGCCCTTCTTCGGATCTGCGAACCTTTCGCCCTGTGGGGCTGGCACGTCTCCGAGCGGCCTACAGGATCCGTTCGCCTCAGGATCAGGAGCTCCGGGCTGCACCGCTGCCCCAGATCCCTTCCCGTCCAAGCCTCCGACGAAGAATCTCGATTTTGCCGCCGCCGGGTACATCCCGTTCGGCGGCACCAGTGTCTACTTCGTCGATCCCAACCTCCGGACGCCCTACGTGTATCAGTACAACCTGTCCGTGCAGCAGCAGCTTTCCTCCAACATGATCCTCGAAGTCGGCTATCTCGGCTACTCCGCGCATGGACTTACGTCCTTGGTCGACGTGAACCCGTTCGCCCTCGGTACGAACACCCGAATCTACAATGCGCCGTATGGCAGCGAAACTTTCAGTTTCCTGGATGAGTTCCAGAACGTTTCGAGAGCCAATTACAACGGTGCGGAGATAAAACTGCAGCGCCAAGGGTCTCTCGGCGCGTGGGGAACCGCGTTCTTCACGCTCGGCTATACCTGGTCGCATGAAATCGATAACGTATCGGGCTTCCGCCAGCGTAATTCGCAGGTCCCTTCTTACGATCACGAGTTATTCCGAGCTTCAGGTGATACTGACGTTCGTCACGTCCTTACCTTTTCCGGCGGCTGGGAGCTGCCCTTCGATCATCTATGGCAGAGGGGACCCAAGCTCCTCACCTCAGGCTGGAGCCTGTACCCCATCTTTACCTGGCGCACAGGTTTCCCATTGGATGTGTTCGCAAATCTGAACACGACAACAAGCGATCCCGGCCCCTCGGGCGCTGGCGATGCAGGTCTTGTCCACGCTGATTATGTGGGGCCGGTCGTTACTATGAATCCGAAGACCTACCAGACCTTCACGAATCCAAATTCCGGTACAACTCAAAGCGGAAACTACTATTTCAATCCCGCTATTTTCAGCGACACGAATCTGATCGCGCTGGATGGCATCGCAAGTACGGACGCCTCGAAGCTGCCCTTTTTCACTTACGGTTCGTTCCCGCGCAATGGGTTTCGCGGTCCTGGATTTACAAACCTCGATATAGCGATCTCAAAGCACTTCCGCTTCGGTCAGGAAAAGTATGACATGGAATTGCGCATGGACGCGTTCAACGTGTTCAACCATACGCAATTCCAGAATCCAAGTCAGTCAGTTACCGCTATAACGAACACCACATTCGGCCAGATTACGAATACCTATCCGAGCCGTATTTTGCAGCTCGCGCTGCATTTCAGGTTCTGATTCCCTTGACCGGCTGCGCGGTCAGTTCAACATCCGCTCTCCTCCATCCGCCGCCTCTGATCTCGGTAGTTCGCGGCGGATCGCCCCCGAATTAGGCCGCTTCGTCAAATTTCACCATTTCTCCCTGCTCTCTTGCGGTAAGCTACGGGCCTGATGCGAAGTGCGCTCTTACGCTGCCTGCGCGAACAAGGAATTTATGTTCTAATCTGGACGGTTATTGGCCTCTTCTTCTCCAGCCAATCCCTCACACAAAGGGCCTTCTCCCGTGATCCAACCCCGCCCTCGCATTACCTGATCTCGTGGGCAGTCGGGTCTTACACCTGGGCCTTTCTAACCCCCGTCGTACTCTGGCTGGGCCGCCGATTTCCCATTGAGCGGCGCAATTGGGCTCGACGTATGGCTCTTCATCTTCTGCTGAGCTTGGCCCTCGATCTGATTCAGCTCGCAATCGAAGCCGAGATTCTGTTTCGAATTGGCGTCTTTCCCTCTGTCATGAAGAGCTTTGGAATGGCGTTCGGCTTTATGTTGATTCTCGGCTTTCACCCGAACATCACCACTTACTGGATTATTTTAGGCATCCAGTACACGTTCCGCTACTACCGCCGGTATCACGAGCGTGAACAGCAGGCGCTGCAACTCGAGCTGCACGCCTCGGAGCTGAAGACTCAGCTTGTTCGAGCCCACCTGAGCGCATTAAAGATGCAACTTCAGCCGCATTTTCTCTTCAACACTCTGAATGCCATCATGGTACTCGTTCGCCAGCAAAAGGCGCTGGAAGCCGAAGAGACGCTCGCCCGGCTCAGTGATCTGTTGCGATGCGTTCTCGAGGATGTCGAAGCACAGGAAGTGCCCCTCCGCCGCGAACTCGAATATCTGCAGCTTTACCTGGCTATTGAACAGGTCCGCTTTCAGGACCGCCTTCGAGTCGAGATATCCGCTGACCCCGCCATTCTCGACGCCGCTTTTCCTCACATGGCTCTTCAACCGATTGTGGAGAACGCGATCCGTCATGGGCTGGGCCGTAGTTCCTCCGCAGGCAGGATCCAGATCAGCGCCTCTCGCCGCGACGGCATTCTGGAGGTCAAAGTTCAGGATGACGGGCCTGGTCTCCCGCCCGGCAGCTCCTTAACGGGCCGCGGAATCGGGTTGGCGAATACGCGCGCGCGCCTCGCCGAGCTTTACGGCGAGGCCGGCCAGCTAATAGTTGACAATGGTCCGCAAGCCGGCGCGGTTGTGACAATTCTCCTTCCCTACCACGTCGCGGCTGTCGTTTCAGAAACCGAATTGCTGGAGGTGCATGCCTTTGAAGATTCTGCTGGTTGACGACGAGCCACTCGCTCGCGAAGGCTTGCGCATGCTGCTTTCTCGCGATCCCGACATTACCTCTATTGTCGAAGCCAAGAACGGACAGGAAGCCGTCAACGCTATTCGGAACGCACGTCCCGACCTCGTCTTCCTCGACGTGCAGATGCCGGAGATGGACGGCTTTTCAGTCGTCAAGGAAATCGGCGCGGAACAGATGCCCTCCGTTGTATTCGTCACCGCGCACGATCGCTATGCAATTCAGGCATTCGAGATCAATGCAATTGATTATTTGCTCAAGCCTGTAACGGAGGAACGGTTTACTCAAACTCTGAATCGGGCGAAGGGCCGCCTGCGCTCCAAACCAGTCGATGAAGCGAGCCGCCAGATTCTCTCGCTTCTCGAAACCATCACCTCGCCGCACCGCTATCTGAAACGCCTCGCCGTGCGTACCGCGGGCAAGACTGTCTTCGTCGATGTGGAGGATATTGATTGGATCGAAGCTGCCGAAAACTACGTTCAGTTGCACGCCGGACGGACCGGTCATCTGTTGCACGTTGCAATGAATACTCTCGAGAAATCTCTTGATCCTGAAATGTTCGTGCGCATCCAGCGCTCCGTGATCGTAAACGTCAGGCGCATCAAAGAGCTTCAGCCGGCTCTCCACGGCGAGTATGTCGTCACTCTGCACAACGGAGTACGCCTTCAATCCGGCCGTGTCTACAACGAAAAGCTGAAGGCCCTTTCGGCCAATCCTTTCTAATTTCCTCTTCGCGCCTGTTCGCCCCAGCATTCATCCAGTTGGTCAAAATCCGCTTCCCCGTTAGCTCTGATGCCCGCAAACTTGGATTGGAGGACAAATGAACAACGGTTCGGTCGCGGAGCTATCGCAAGTAACCAAACGCTTTGGTACTATCACAGCGCTCGATGGGCTGAGTCTTCAGGTTCAGCCCGGCGAGCTTCTCACCATCCTCGGACCCAATGGCGCAGGCAAAACCACGGCGATTTCCCTGCTGCTCGGATTGCAACAGCCCAACTCGGGTTCGGCTCTTCTCTTCGGTAAATCCCCACTGTGCGTGGAAGCGCGGCGTGAGATCGGCGTCATGATGCAGGAAGTCGGACTAGCGCCGGAGCTTCGCCTTCGTGAGCACATCGATCTCGTCGGCAGCTACTACCCTGCTCCGCTTACGCCCGCCGAGGTCGTCGAGTTTACTCACACAGCTTCTCTTGCAGATCGCCCTTACGGAAAGCTTTCCGCTGGGCAGAAGCGCCAGGTTCAGTTCGCCTTGGCCATCTGCGGCCGTCCGAAACTGCTGTTCCTCGACGAACCCACGGTCGGCCTCGATGTTCAGGCGCGAGAAATGATCTGGGAAGCGGTGCGCGCGCTCATCAACCAGGGATGCTCGATCGTCCTCACCACTCACTACCTCGAAGAAGCCGAAGCGTTGGCCGACCGGGTGGCCGTGCTCGCCAAGGGCCGCCTGATTGCCTCAGGAACTGTGTCCGAAATGCGCGCTCTCGTGGTCCGCACGCGCATTAGTTGTCTAACCGCCTTGGCTGCTGAACAAGTAATGGTGTGGCCCGGGGTGGGAAGCGCCCATCGCGATCGCGACCGGCTGCATATCACCACAAGTAATCCCGAGACCGTGGTCCGCCAGCTTCTCGCTGCGGACGATGATCTGCAGGAACTGGAAGTCCGGCGTGCCGGCCTTTCCGACGTTTTCACAGAACTTACCCAGGAGGCAGCATGACTGATTCTTCTTTAGCGGTTCGTGGCAACTTGCCCTGCTCCGCCCGTATGCCCGGTTCCCGCCTGTTTCGCGCTTATCTCACGGAAGCAAAATATGAGTGTCTCCGCTCGCTGCGGATGCCCGGCTTCGCGGCGCCGTTTCTTGTGCTCCCCTTTGCCCTGTACCTGTTCTTCGGAGTAGTTCTATTCGGCTCGAGCAAAGAACCCAACACAGCGCTGTACATCTTCCTTGCCTTCGCCGTGTTCGGCGTGATGGGCCCCGGCATGTTTGGCTTCGGTGTCTTCGTGGCAACGGAGCGCGAGCAAAGCCTTATCACGCTCAAACGCGCGCTACCGGCGCCCCCTGCAGCGAACCTGCTCGCGAAAATGCTCATGGCAACGCTCTTTGCCGTTCTCGTCATGATCACCATGATTGGCGCGGCCCTGTTTATCGCGCATCTCCGACTCACTTTCGCTCAATTCCTCAGTCAAGCGGTCATCAACGTATTAGGATCGTTGCCGTTTTGCGCACTCGGCCTCTTCATCGGTACGCGAGCCTCTGGCAAAAGCGCACCCGCATTTGTGAATCTCATGTATCTGCCAATGATTTATCTCTCCGGCTTCTTCTTCCCGCTGCCTCACTCGATTCACTGGATTCAATTCGCCTCGCCCGCGTTCTATTTGGATCAGCTTGCTCTCAGCGCTGTCGGCCTCCCCGCCTCTGGTACTCCTTTATCCAATGCAGCGGTTCTGGTAGCGGTGACTCTGCTTTTCGGCGCGCTTGCTGTTCGTCGTCTGGCGCGCGTGGGTTGATCTGCCCGTCTAAACGAGATTTCTCATGCGACCTCTATTCTTGCTTCTCTCTCGGTCCATAACGTTTTTCTCTCTAAGTGTTGCGATCGTTGGTGCGCAGGACGGCGCAACCATTTACAAGCAGCATTGCGCCGGATGTCACGATGCGCCCGGCACGCGCGTGCCGCCGCTCAGTGCGCTTCGTGCCATGGATGCACCGAGCATCCTTCGCTCGCTGGAAACCGGGCTCATGAAAACTCAGGGCGCCGCGCTGACTGCTAACGAGCGGTACGCGGTAGTGGGGTACCTTGCAGCTCCCGTCGCGAAAACTGCCGCTCCGCCGCCGTCCGCGGCGCTCTGCAGCGCTCAGCAACAACAATCCTCTTCCATCGCCACGCGCGCATCGTGGACCCTTTGGGGCGTGAACTCTGCCAACACGCGTTTTCAGAACAGTGCCGCGGCAGGTCTGACTGCGGAGGATGTCCCAAAGCTCAAATTGAAATGGGCCTTCGGTTTGGGCGATGGCAACGAAACGCGCTCCCAGCCGGCTGTCGAGGAGGGCCACATCTTCCTTGCCAACCTCACCGGTTCCGTCTATTCTCTCGAAGCACACAACGGTTGTATCCAGTGGACCTTCCAAGCCGACGGACCCGTGCGCACTGGCATAGTCTTCGGCCCAACGAGCAGTTCCGCACAGCGGGCAGTCTACTTCGGCGATGTGAAAGGGAACGCTTATGCCGTGGATGCCGCTACTGGCAAGCTGCTCTGGAAAGCTCACCCGGAGGATCATTTCGCCGCCATCATCACCGGGGCGCCGCAGTTGCACAACGGTGTCCTATATGTCCCGGTCGCATCGTATGAAGAGGCGCTAGCCCCGTCTCCCGGGTACTCGTGCTGCACCTTTCGTGGCAGCGTGTCCGCACTTGACGCCGCTACCGGTAAGCGGCTTTGGAAGACCTACACGATAGCCGAACCGCCCCATCCCACGGAAAAGAAGGCCGGAACCCAGTTGCAAGGACCCTCCGGTGCTTCCGTATGGTCCACTCCGACCTTCGATGACAAGCTTAATGCGATCTATGTTGCTACCGGTGACAATTACTCCGACCCGCCCACCAAAACCAGCGACGGGGTGCTTGCTCTCGATGCGAAAAACGGCCAGATGCTCTGGTCCAGGCAACTGACTGCTCGCGACGCCTACAACAACGGTTGCGCGACTCCCGCAAAAACGAATTGCCCCGAGCATCCTGGCGCGGATTCCGACTTCGGACAACCGCCCATTCTCGTTTCTCTCTCAAACGGACACCGAGCCCTGGTGCTCGGACAGAAATCGGGAATGGTTCACGCTTTAGATCCGGACCGGCAAGGTGAGATTCTCTGGCAAACGCGTGTCGGCCAGGGCGGTCCGTTCGGCGGTATTCAGTGGGGCTCTGCTGCCGATACCGAAAACGTGTATGCCGCAGTGTCGGATCTGCAGATCACTGTCGCTCTTGATAGCTCCGCGCCTCAGGGATACAGCCTCGGCGTCGATCCCAATCGCGGAGGCGGCCTCTTCGCTATGAAGCTATCGACCGGTGAGAAGGTCTGGAGTGCCAAACCGGGCTCTTGCGACGCTCGGAAACACTGTAGCCCCGCTCAATCGGCGGCCGTGACGGCCATTCCGGGAGTCGTGTTCTCCGGTTCCGTTGATGGCCATCTCCGCGCGTACGCTGCGCGCAGCGGCGACGTCATTTGGGACGTGGATACCGGACGTGAGTACGAGACGGTAAACGGACAAAAAGCTCGCGGCGGTTCTATAGACGGGGCTGGCGGCCCGGTCATCGCGGGAGGTATGCTCTACGTCAACTCCGGATACGGCCAATGGGGCGGCGCGCCCGGAAATGTATTCCTGGCGTTTGGGGTCGACGGCAAATAAAACTACTGTCCGAAGAAGCCCTTAAGGATGGTCGTGAATTGTGGCGAGTTTACGTTCTCCGCATTTACGTTCAGCTTCGAGCCATCCGGCTTTGTCATCTCGAAGGTGAAGCTGCGTTTCCGTGCGATGTACGCCTGTAAGACACCGGCAAGCGCCACAATTGCGGGCGTCGCAGCTTGTACAATCAGCACGCCGAGGGTGAGCGGATCGCCTTTCTTGCCCGGCTCGGGCGTCCCTTGCGGCAGTGTGGCGTTCATTCCCTCCTGCTGCAGCGCCCGCTGCAGATCGCGCGTCACATCCTGCACCTGCGACTCGGAGGTGCCCTCGTCAGACAGCTTCAGCGTAAACTCGGAATCCATTTAAGAATGGATATCACAAGCCACTAGGAATTTGAATTCCAGATGTCCACGTGCCATTTCCAATGGCCGTCTTCCTGCCGCCAGTAAACGAGATACTTCACTTCCATTTCGCTCGCGGACTGCCCCTTCGGTTCCATCCTCAGCGTCGCGCGCCCGATCTCGACCGCGCCATCGCCGGTCGGCATCACATCTATGGACTCGAGCACCGCGGATTTTGCATTGACAGATTGGATCAGACTGGACCAGAACCCCTTAATGGATT
>JAFATG010000337.1 GCA_019244055.1 Acidobacteriaceae bacterium
GCAGATACAGCGGATAGGAGAAAACGGACTCGAAATTATCGCTGTCGGTGTGACCCGAAAGCATTCCGTCCCGGTGCAACACGACAAGCTGCTCCGGGTGCGGCACTGGAAGATCACGCAGCAGAACCTGGTAAAAGAGCGAAAATATCGCAGCCGTGGCGCCGATCCCCAACCCGAAGGTCGCCACGGCCATGCTTAGGATTATCGGGCTGCGCCGCAAAGTTCGCCACGCGTACCGGAAGTTGCGAATCATCATTCCCCTCCCGTCGGGTGCAGCAACTTAGACGTACGGCCCGGCAAATCTGTTTGGCAGGTTAGTTAATTTTTTCAGCGATGGCTTTGCCTTTTAACGTGGACCCGACGAGCCCTCCAAATACTGGAGGGCCGCTTGCAAAATCTGATCGCGCGAGAGAACGGGGATGGCAACGGTTTGCGTTGCGCCATCCTGCACAAGAAAAGTTTCCGCCTGCGGCGCCAGCAGGTTTGCAATCGGACGTACATCGTGAATGTTTTCGTCTATCGCAAAGGCGAAATACTCGCCCGATGAAACATGGTCAGCGTGGAACTGCCCGCCTCTCAGAACGACGTGAATGGGAGTCCGAGCCGGGTCGATCTGCCCATCGCGGACAGGATACACATGCGCCCTGAGAGGACGTTGAAATGACTCTGAATCCGAGCCGGCCGCTGCTGCCGTGTTCTGTACCGAACCGGTCACAACGCCGCCATTCGACGGCCCCACTAAGATCCTCATCGGTCGTGTTTGATCTGCCGAGATAACGATCTTGTTACCTTCAATCTCATGCCCACCCCACGCGATCGATTGCACCACGCGGCTATGATCTGGTCCCGCTAGACTGACGCTCCATGTCCCGGGATCGAGACCCGCAACGGTGAACGTTTCATCATCCTGGATTTCCGCGAACCTCGAGGCACGAGCTCGCTCTCGCTCGAAATAAATGGATCTTTTCTCACTCGCCGCGTGGCTCTGGTTTTCACTGTGGATCTGCGATACTACGCTCCCGTGTACCACGATGCCCGGCCGCATCTCTACCGAGACGGTTTGGGTGCGACCGGACTCTACCTCAACATCCAGTGAACCGTAGAGGTACCGTTCGGGCGGATCGCTCGTCGTGACGATCCACAACGTGTACAGCCCGGGAGGAATGTATTGCATGTGGAGATCTCTCGAATCGGCCTGGATTGACTGCGATAGCGCCCAATGATCTTCATTTGGTGCACTCCCTTTTGGAATCAGCTCGGCCTCCAAAAGCGATGCATGCGCCGAGGGTGGGTACTTGATGCTCCCGCGAACCGAGCCCACCCGCGTTTTCCTGAGATGAAAGTCGATTCCAGACGCCTCACTGCTGGGCCTGACCGTGATTGAAGCTCGGCCGGAGGGTTCCGGATTATCCGGGTAGAACACGGGAAGCCATGATTCTTGCGGCTCGTCCCAATCCTGCGAGAGCGGCCGTTTGAGAGCGATTGACTCGGAGCACTTCACCGCGACGAAATAGCGCCCAGCCGCCAAATCTATTCGATATTCACCCTTATCGTTTGTGTGCGCGGAACTCCGAATCTCATTCTCCTGCGGAATGGGAGATGGCATCACGGAGTCTGCTCCCACCGAGCATGATTGAACCGGCTCATTGCGATCATTCCGGACTGTCCCGCTGATCGCTCCTCCTGGCGTGAGTTTCAAGACAACGTCCGCACGATCTTCTCCGCGCTTCAGCGCTATCGAAGCAGAATCGAGATTGATGCCGAGCATGCCCGGAAACTGCGGCGATTGGGCAGACACATGAATGATGCCGGGCTGCAGGTTTTCAGCAATAAACTGCCCATCAGGCCGGCTCACCGCCGTCAGTTCAGTCTTATCCCCGGAGATTCTGACGGGCACATTCTTCAGAGGCTCACCTGTGATTGCATTGATCACTCTGCCACGAATCGAGCCGCTGACTGTATCCTCTTGCGGCGTCTGGCTCAGCAACATAGCGCCCGTGGCCAGCACCAGAGCAATCGTCTTCATTTCACCTGCTCTTCCAAGCAACTCGCGCAAAACGGGCGCGGTCACCAATCTATCGCGCACAACGCCACAAACCGGCTGTGCGCTTGCCGCGCCGAGCGAAGGACGGCGGAGTCGCTATTACTGTATCTCGGCGCGCATCCGCGCCCTTTGCGCTGTACAGTTCATCGATTTCGGATCCACCGCCGCAAGATCGATTCGTAGTTTGGAACCGTTCGCAAGTTCCACCGGGACGGCTGCCCCTGCAATGCGAGAGCGAAAGTCGGGATCCAACCAGGCGTCGTCGTCCAGTGTTCGGAAAGCAAAAAGATTGTAGATGCCAGGCGGGATGTTCCGTATGTGGAATGTCCCATCCGGCTCTATGCTCGTTAGGTAGTAAAGGTACGATTTTTCGACGTCGTGCGCAGGCGCAAGAAGAACTCTGCCGGACTTCGCGTTCTTGACATAGCCCGTTATCTCCGCGGCCTGAGATTCGATTACAACTTCCAGGCTGCCGGTCGCGGAATCGTCAGCAATCAGCTCTTTGTGAAAGACATCCTTATCGCCAAAGCGGACGGATTTGACATAGGAGCCCTCGGGAAGAGACTCAATGTCCACGGTCCAAGCCCCGGGCACCACGTTCCGCATGATAAAGTTTCCACCCGGCATAATCGAGGCATCTATAGGATCAACATCGTCGGTTCCGCTTGGCTTCAAAGCGATGCGGCAACACGTCGCATCAACAAAGGAAGACTCGATGTGAATGCTTCCGCGTATATCCACGGGCGGGCTCAATTGAACGGTTACTTTGCGCGATCGGTCCTCGTTACTTACGTCAAGGCGCTGGTAAGCGCCAAATGGAAGACCGCCCCTCTTTGCGAAGACGCGTAAATAATAGATTCCCGGATAGACCTCTTCAAAACGGATCGGATCTTGAGTGCTACCGAAGGTACTAAATCCGAAGCCTATCAGGGAATTCTCGAACGTCGAGACTCGCCGTGAAATCTAGCGGTCCTTCTATTCCTGAAGGTAGTTGCACGTCGACATCAAGTCTGGTGGCGCGAACTGGGGCGAGTTGAAAATCGATATTTTCGCGAATCTCCCCAGGCGATAATTTGATCGCGGTCGCATCGTCGCGCAACGGCGTCCCGGGATAGTACAGCGCTTCGTATGTTCCGCTGGGCACGTCCTGCTGTGCGACGCCTGACGGACTTCCCAGAAAAGCAGTCTCACCAGTTGCCGCACTCACCACATAAGTACCGGCAGGGATGCCAAACACACGATATCGTCCACGGCTGTCCACTTCAGCAAGGAGGGAAGCAAGCCGCTCTCTGACCTTCTGGCCAGGCCGTGTGGAAGCCGAATGAACTATAACAGTAGCCCGGCGGAGTGGTTCTCCGTCCGTTCCCACGACCGTTCCGGCAATAACAGCGAGGGGCGATAGAGCAATGGACAAATCGGTCCGCTTCTCCGCTGACTTGAGTTGAAACGGGAGTCCCTGCGCTTCGCCGCACAAGCGCCGAACCACGTGTTGTCAAATCCAGTGTGCCGCGCTTCCAAAAGATATCTTCGGGGAGGCAAATTCTCGAATGAGAAGCGGCCCTCAGCGTCCGTTACCGCTGTTGCTGCCAAGTTTCCTGGCCCATCTAGATGCAGAATGACTAATGCGTGAGCCAGGGGTTCGGAGTCAGCCGAGTTGATAACGACGCCCGATACGGAAGTGTTACCGGTCAATTGTCCGCGCAGCGCAAGGGGCCACAAGAGAGTAGCGAGGATGACCAGGACCCTCATAAGTAGTTAGCTTGCCCCTTTGAGAATGAAAAGGGTTGTCAGCTAATTTTTTCAGCGATCGCTTTGCCTTGCACGAACTGCAGCAGGTAATCTGGACCGCCGGCCTTCGAATCCGTGCCGGACATATTGAATCCACCGAACGGATGCGCCCCCACCATTGCACCGGTACACTTCCGGTTGATGTAGAGGTTACCTACAAAGAACTGGCGCTTCGCCTTATCAGCTTTAGCCTTGTTCGTCGTGAAGACGGCGCCGGTAAGGCCGTATTCGGAATCATTGGCGAGTTCCAAAGCGTGATCGAAATCCTTGGCCTTCGTCACCGCAAGCACCGGGCCAAAAATCTCTTCCTGAAAAATACGATCTTTCGAATCGATATCGGCGATTACTGTCGGCTTCACGAAATATCCGTCGCCCCCAGCCACCTCGCCGCCTGCGATCAGGCGTCCTTCGCCTTTACCAACTTCGATGTATTTGAGAATCGAATCCATCGCTCGCTTGTTGATGACCGGGCCCATGTAGTTCTGGAACTTGTCCGATGGCCCAATCGTGAGCGTCTCGACTTTGCTCTTGAGCTTATCGAGAAACTCGTCGTAAACCGTTTCATCCACGATGGCGCGCGAACAAGCGGAGCATTTCTGCCCCTGGTAGCCGAAAGCGGAATACAGAACGCCCAGGACCGCCTGATCGAGATCGCATTCGCGATCCACCACAATCGCATCCTTGCCCCCCATCTCGGCTACCACCCGCTTGATCCAGCGCTGGCCTTTCGGAGTCTTGGCCGCCAGTTCGTTGATGTGCAAACCGACATCGCGCGAGCCCGTGAAAGAGACAAAGCGCGTCTTCGAATGCGAGACCAGAACATCGCCGATAGCTGCGCCGCTGCCAATCAGAAGCGAAAAACTCTGTGCCGGCACCCCCGCTTCTAGCATCGCTTCGGCAAACTTCGCCGCAATCGTCGGCGTGTCGCTCGAAGGTTTGATCACGACTGTGTTGCCGGTTACCAGCGCGGCCGTTGTCATGCCAACTAGAATCGCCAGCGGGAAATTCCATGGCGGAATAATGACGCCGACGCCCAGAGGCAAATAGGTAAGCTCGTCTCGCTCGCCCGAAAGCTGGACGAGAGGATCCGGCTTCGCGAGTTTCAGCGCCTGGCGCGCATAGTACTCGCAAAAATCGATCGCTTCGGAAACGTCCGCTTCCGCTTCCGCCCATGTCTTGCCCGCTTCATAAACCAGCCAGGCGTCGAACTCGTATTTGCGGCGCCGGATCACCTCGGCGATGCGCACCAGATACTCAGCGCGCTGTGCCATTGGCGTTTCAGCCCAAATCGGAAAATAAGCCGATGCCGCTTCGATCGCATCTTTGGCGTCCTGTTCCGAGCCTTTTTGATGGATGCCAACGATCTCAGACGGCTTCGAAGGATTGAGAGATTCGAGTTTCGCTTTTGATTTGCGGCGATCGCCCGCGATCAGCAGATCATACTCTCTGCCGAATTCGGAGCGAACCTTCGCAAGTGCCGCGCGCATCGCGTCCGCTTTGTCGGGCTGGGTGAAATCTGTGTACGGTTCATTGGCGAATTCCGTTAAGTGCAGGGGCGGGGAAGCGACAGCAGACATAATGCAGACCTCTCTTCTAAGCAACTCGCGCAAAACGGGCGCGGTCACCAATCTATCGCGCACAACGCCACAAACCGGCTGTGCGCTTGCCGCGCCGAGCGAAGGACGGCGGAGTTGCTTTACTGTATCTCGGCGCGCATCCGCGCCCTTTGCGCTTGGATGCCGGCATGAAGCGCTTAGATGCGTTCGTCGATTTTCCGTTCGGCGATCTGCCTGCCGCGCTCGAACATCTCGGCGGCGGATTCGGCGATCTCACGCCCACGCTCGAACAGATCACGGCCTTTATCGAACAATTCCTGGCTCGATCCAAGCAGCGATTTCTTCCCCTGCTCAGCCTGGTCGCTAATGCGCCGCCTCAACCGTGCTCCCGATTCCGGCGCTGCCAGCAGAGCGGCTGCGGCCCCAAAAAGGGCGCCGCACACGAACCAAGCAAAGATCGTGCCATTACCATGGCGCTTCATGTTTTTCGTCTTCGTCCTCCGTACTCATTCTATGCCGCAACTCTTCTAAGTAACTCGCGCAAAACGGGCGCGGGATCAAGCGCGCCGAGCGAAGGACGGCGGAGTTGCTTTACTGTATCTCGGCGCGCATCCGCGCCCTTTGCGCTAGGCGGCAATCTCACCGAAACGTCTGAAGCTCCACGTAGTCGCCGTCGGTTCGAAAGGTGATCAGGCCTCGCTGATCCGTTCGGAACACCGCAACGTGATGTTCAGCAAGCCGCTGGAGCACATCGGGGTGCGGGTGATGGAACTGGTTCTGATAACCGTCCGAGATCATCGCGAACTGGGGGCGAATCTGATCCAGAAACTCCTCCGTCGATGAGGTCCGGCTCCCATGGTGACCTACTTTCAGCAACGTCACGGGCCGGAGCTGCGCGTTATTTATCATATCGTCTTCTGATAGCCGCTCGGCATCGCCCGTCAGCAGTACTCGTTTGTTTTTGTAAGTGATTTCAAGCACGAGCGAATCATTATTTTGCGCAGTTTCGCCGGCCACGTAATCACTCGATGGCGCGAGCACACGAATGTCGGTACCACCTAAGCTGAGCGGAGCCGCCGTTCGCTGAAGCGGAACGATTTTCACCTGATCGGCTTTCGCATGCGTCTCGACAATCTGCCATTCCGGCGTCTTCGGCTCCGCCCCAATCCAAAGTGCGCGCGGATGGAAATTATCGAGAATCGCACTTAGACCAGCCATGTGATCGGAGTGCCCGTGTGTCAGAACGGCGTAATCCAAGTGCTGAATTCGTCTGCTCCACAGATACGGCGACACGACGTCCTCGCCGATGTCGATCTGTGGCTTGCGGCGCATGCGCTCCATGCCTGGGAAGCCGCCGGCGTCGACGAGCATGGTTTCGCTATCTGGAAACACCACCAGCAGGCTGTCCCCCTGCCCGACATCGATCGAGGTTACTTCTAGATTGTGAGAAACCAGGTCCGGCTGCCACGGCTGCCAGCACAGAATGCCGAACAGCAGCAGTGAGCAGGCCAGCGCCGGCGCAACGAGCGCACGCTTCATGCGGATCGCCACCGTTAATAAAACCAGTGAAGCTGCAAACGCGATCGAAAGCCACAGCGGCAGAGCCGCCAATCGCCAGGACGGTTCGATTCCCGCATGCCATCCCGCCACCGCTTCGGACCACCGTAGGCAAAGCGCGGTGAGCCACGCTAGCGGGTGCCAGCCTGTGAGAATCGAGGCAAAACCTAGCGGGATCACCAGCGAGAGTAGCGGGATCACAATGATGTTGGCCGACAAACCCGTAACCGAGAGCCGGTGGAAGTAACTGATCATCGGCAGCGCCAGCCCGAACTGAACGCACGCCGATACGATTACCGTATCCAGTACAAAGGCCACCAACAGAACCAGCTTCGAAACGAAAAGCTGGGCTCGCGCCTGCGATAGACGTGACCAGAGGCGAAGCGTCTCCGCTAGCAACCGGAATTCGACGCGCCATCTCGCTGCCGCCATCTCGACCTGCGGATCGTAGCGATCCTGATCGAATCGCCGCACCGCCGCGCGAAGTGGCTCAGTAACGCGGTCCATTACCGGAATGGCGAATGCGGCAATCGCCGCGGCTGACAGAAACGACAATTGAAAACTGGGGTCGAAGAGCTCGTCCGGATCAAACAGGAGATAAATCAGTCCCACCACAGCCAGCACGTTGAGAATGCGTGTTTTTCGGAAAAAATATGCGGCCAAAAGGAACACCGTGAATCCCCCGGCCGCGCGCACAACTGGCGAGCTAAACCCGGAGAGAATCGCATAGAGCCAGGTCGCCGCGGTGGCGATCGCCAAAGCGGGAATGCGCCGCAAACGGAACAGTCTCAGAAGCAAAAGCAAACTGAACGCCAGAACCGAAACGTGCTGCCCGGAGATGACCAGCGCGTGATACGTTCCGGTGATTCGAAAATTACTGGTCCAGCGGCGTTCGACTCCGCTCGTTTCTCCCAATAACGTGGCTTGCAGAAGTCCGGCAGTATGCGGATCGCCCGGATAAAGACTCGCGAGGCGATCCAGCGCCCAGGTTCGAACGGCGAACATCCAGCCCACCGCGCGCGACCCGCACCCGGATGGCAGTTGACGCACGTCATTCGGACTCGCCACTGATCCTGTCCAGTAAATGTGCTGAGCCGCGAGATAAGCCGCGTAATCGAAGGCATCAGGGTTCTGAAAATTGCGCGGGGACCGGACCTTCGCAGCCGCTTCGATCCGCCGGCCGTACGGTAAGCGGACAGTCTCGTTCGCCTTCAAATTGATCGACATCCGAATAGCAGCACGCGGCGCCAGTTCGAGCGTGAATTGCGCCCGATCTGGCGAAAAGACGGTGGGAGCGACTACGCAGCCGCTCAAGAGTACGATTTCGCCATCCTGGGCATTCAAGACCGGGCTCCGCCCTTGCCGGTGAACTACCTGCGTCGCCATACCGATAACCGCCAGAGCTGTGCAGAACGTTGGCATCCGAAGGCGGCGCGCACCGGCAAACAGGAGAGAAGCCGAAACAATGCCGACTGCCAGAACGCCCGGAAATGCCAAATCCCGGAGACTGAAAAAATAGAAATGTCCGGCGAGGATGCCCAGCGCTAAACAGCAAACGGGAATCAACAGCGGCTCGCGACGCACTACTCATCCAGTGCGAGAATCGGCCCAAGTGCTCTCTTCAACGGCGTTATCTCAGAATGAATAGATCCTTCCCGTAGAATTACGGACGGGAGCTCGTTCGTTGACTGATGTGCGGCACCGCGTTCCAGACCCTAGTTTTTCTATAGAGAATGTCATGTTAAGGTGGAAAGGAATATGGCACAGTACGTTCATCCTGAAGTTCTGGTTGAAACCGAATGGCTCTCACAGAAGCTGAACGACCCTTCGGTTCGAGTAGTCGAAGTGGATGTGGATACAGCGGCATACGACTTAGGGCATATTCCCGGCGCTGTGGCTTGGGCCTGGAATACTCAGCTTTGTGATACGGTCCGCCGCGACATTTTGCCCAAGAACGAACTCGAGGCTTTGCTTTCCAAATCCGGCATTTCGCCGCAGACGACCATCGTGCTCTACGGCGATAGCAACAATTGGTTTGCGGCCTGGGCCTTTTGGCAACTCAAGATTTACGGTCACAACGACGTGAAAATCCTGAACGGGGGCCGCAAGAAGTGGCTCGCTGAGAATCGCCAGGTCACGAATGATGTACCGTCGTACGCGCAAACGCAGTACAAGGCCAAGGACGCCGATCTGTCGCTTCGCGCCTTTCTGCCCCAAGTGCAGGAAGCAGTGAAAGCGAAGGCCGCTTCGTTGGTGGACGTTCGCAGTCCCCAGGAATTCACTGGAGAGATCTTAGCGCCGCCGGGTCTCCCCGAAACCTGTCAGCGTGGCGGTCACATACCGGGAGCTCGGAACGTACCCTGGGGCAAAGCCTGCAATGATGACGGTACATTCAAGACCTTCGACGAATTGAAGGCGCTCTATGCGGCCGAAGGAGTGGATTCGTCGCGTCCCACCATCGCGTATTGCCGGATCGGCGAGCGGTCCAGTCATACGTGGTTCGTTCTGAAATACCTGCTGGGACTACCCAATGTCGTCAACTATGACGGCTCATGGACCGAGTGGGGCAACTTGGTCGGCGCTCCAGTCGAGCGCGGCGCAGCGAAGACGGTAGGAGTGTCGTAATGGACAGCGGAGTCACCACGGCCCAGGGCTTTCATGAACGGCAGATCGAACTAGATGGCTGGCCGGTCAAGCTGACCAGTTACCGAATCGGCGAAAAGTTCGTCTGCCAAGCGGACAATGTGTCGCCGGGCGCCTGTTTGGCACGATTTTCCGCAGCTACGGCGGAAGTGGCTGAATCGCAGGCGATCTCCAAAGCGCGCCATCTACTCGGAAAGACCAAGCGGCGAGAGATTTAAGAATACTAATTAAATAGCGATTCTGTCGTTCACTGCGATGCCCCGCAGTCGAAGCGGAAACTATCGACCACCCGGTTGAACACCGGTTCGAAGCGCGCAAGCTGGTCGTCCGGACACTCCATTTCCAGCCGGAAGAGGTTCTTCTCATGGCGAACGAAGATGACTTCATCTAGCCAGGTGCCCCGGTCTTGCGGATCGTAATAGCGGTCTTTGGTGAGCAAAGCGGCGTCTCCTAGAAGATGTATTTCTTTTTTCTCGATGAGTTCCATCCGCTCCGCTCGTTCAAACGTCTTCAACCCATCCAGGTGCTGCTGTAAATCGTCCAACAAGCTAAACGTGACGGCATCGCCGGAATCCGGCGAAGACGTCAGGGCCGTGATGTCAATTTCCCCAATCGGCTTCGAATATTTCCTGACTCCCGTTTCGATATAGAAGCCGGCTCCGTCAAACGCGTCGCCCTTCAGCCAACGTGATGGGTAGGTCAGACAATAGCCAAGCGTCGGATTCCGATACTGCTTCCAGCGTCGGTCCTGTTTAGGAACTGTAGGTTGTCCCGCAGAGAAACACAACGAGAAGAAGACGAAAAGAGCCAAGCCGTATAGCAACGCCGTTGGACAGTGACGAAGTCTCGGTCGCATCATCCTGACAGACTTTTCACAATATACGAAAACTTTTTGCTCTCAGTCAGTTTTTTCCTGCGAATCCCGGGCGAGATGCTGCGAGCCGTCCGGCAACTCTCTGTTTGCAATCAGGAGACTTCCAAATGGACGAGCGTCGCAAGCAGATACTGGCCACCCTAGCGCAGATGGATAAGCAGTTCGGCAAAGGATCCGTACTGATGTTGGGATCGCGCGCCACTTTGCCCGTCGAAGTGATCTCTACCGGCTCCATTGCCATCGATAACGCATTGGGTGCGGGTGGATTCCCGCGCGGCCGTGTCATCGAGATCTTCGGCCCCGAGTCGTCCGGGAAAACCACGCTCGCGCTACACGTAATTGCGGAAGCACAGCGGTCCGGCGGAAGCGCTGCTTTTATCGATGCGGAACATGCGCTGGATCCAACCTACGCTGCCAAGCTAGGAGTCGACATCGAAAACCTCCTCGTTTCCCAGCCGGATTACGGTGAGCAGGCGCTCGAAATCGCCCAGGCCTTAGTGAACTCGCAGGCCATCGACGTGATCGTGATCGATTCGGTAGCCGCTCTGACCCCAAAGGCGGAGATCGAAGGCGAAATGGGGGACAGCCATATGGGCCTGCACGCCCGGATGATGTCCCAAGCCTTGCGCAAACTCACTGCTTCGGTTTCGAGAGCCAACACTTGCTTGGTGTTCATTAATCAGCTTCGTGAAAAGATCGGCGTCATGTTCGGTAATCCCGAAACAACGACCGGCGGCCGCGCATTAAAATTTTATGCCTCAATCCGCGCGGAAGTTCGGAGGATGACGGCCATCAAGGACGGTGAGGTCGTTATCGGTAATCGCACCAAGGTGAAGGTTGTGAAGAACAAAATCGCCGCCCCCTTCCGGGAAGTAGAGGTCGATATCTTCTACGGGAAGGGCATCTCTCGCGAAAGCGACATTCTCGACCTCGGCACGCAACACGGTGTGCTCGAGAAGAGTGGGTCATGGTACAGCTACAAGGGCGAGCGTGTCGGCCAGGGTCGCGAGAACGCACGCCAGATCTTAATTGACCGCCCCGAGCTCCGGCAGGCGCTCGAGACCGATCTCCGGCAAGCAGTGGGCCTGAGAGGCTCGAAAAAGAACGCCGAGTTTGAACTCACCACGGTGGATTCCAGAAAGGCCGTAGCCTCGTAATTTCCTCCGCGTCTCGTAACTGGCTGCCCCTGCATACACTCCAACGAGCCCGTACAATGGAGCTATGGTTTCATTGCTCCGGCGCAGCATGCAGCTCGCGATTATCTGCGCGCTAAGCAGTGCCGCTCTCTGGGCGCAGAATTGGAAAACTACCGACAAGTTGCCCGGCGTAGACTTTTCGGGTCTTTCTGCGGCGCAGAAAACAACAGCCCTCAAGATCCTGCGGGAACGCGGCTGTTCCTGCGGCTGCAACATGAAGCTCGCCGAATGCCGAGTAGTGGATCCGTCCTGTTCTTACAGCAATGGGCTGGCGATGGCAGTAATCGACGCTCTCAAACACGGCAAGACCGAAACCGAAGCCATTGCTGCCGCGGACGCATCGAATTGGGCTCATGTCCAGCCGGAAAAGCTTCTGGATGATCCTGTCCAGATCCCCACCGCTGGCGCTCCCTATATCGGTCCGCAAAATGCCCCGCTCACGATCGTCGAATTCTCGGACTTCCAGTGTCCTTATTGCGTAGCAGCGGAGCCGGAGATTGCCTCTCTGCTCAAGACCTATTCCCAGCAGGTCCGTTTCATTTTCAAGCAGTTTCCGCTAGAAACTCATTCTCAGGCGGATCTCGCTGCGGCGGCTGCCGTTGCAGCTCACAAACAGGGCAAGTTTTGGGTCATGCACGATGCACTGTTCGCCAACCATGACGACCTCTCGCGACAAAACATTATGGCTCTGGCCAAAAACGCCGGTTTAGACATGAAGAAGTTCGAAGACGATATCGACTCCACTGAGGTGCGTGAGACCGTCGTTCGCGATGTGCAGGACGGCAACCGTGCCGGAGTGGAAGGAACGCCCACCATCTTCATCAACGGCCAGCGCTATAACGGTCCGATCGTGCTCGCGAACCTAAAACCAATACTGGATTCCGAACTAAAGCAAAAGAGTCCATCGGCTCAAACTGCGGCCTTGCGTCAGTAAACTGTTTCATTTCCCGCTCTCCAGTTCTTTCACCAGCTCCGTAACGATGTCTCCCACCATCTGAAGACTGTGGGCGCTCAATTTGTCCATGGTGTCCTTCGCTGTGTGCCAGTAGCTGTTCTGGGCGCCATAGTCCAGGTCAATGATGTCGATCGCATTGACGCCGGCATCAACGAACGGCTTGTGATCATCGTCAATGCGGCCGCCAGTCTCCAGAAAGTACTTCGAATCGCCCAACTTGGCGGCGATCTGTGCGACCATCTGCTTCAATCGCGGCGAGGAGTTTTCGTCGTTTGCAATATCCAGATCGCGGTCGCCGATCATGTCGATATTGATCAGTGCGCGGATCTTGCCGAGCGTTCCATCCTCTGCCCATTTTCCGGCGAGATGCCTGCTTCCATACCGGCTATCTGTGTCCGTCCACTGAGCAACCGCTTCTTCGCCGTCGAAAAAGGCCAGGTAAATGTCATCCGTGTGTTCCATCGATTGAATCACGCGGGCGAACTCCAGCAGGAACCCAGTGGATGAGCCCGCGTCATTGGCGCCCACGAAATGGACCATCGGAATGCGCTTGGTATCGTAATGGCCCGTAATGACGACGGATTTTCCGGATTTACCTGGAAATTTGTAGATAAGGTTAGTCATCGGTACCGGTCCCGCAGGCGTTTCTCCGGTAAACGAATCCAGAGAAAGCTGGCCACCCAGTGGGTTCAATTCAGAAATGATCCACTTTCGCAATTGAGAGATCGCATCCGACCCCGAAGACCGTTCTCCGAAACTGACGGCTCGCCGAGTGTACCCTAAGGCCGCTGAACCGCTGAACTTGTGCGCCTGCCGCTCGGTTGCTAAAGCAGCTAGGGGATGTACGAACGTCCCCAATCCGAGTAGGACCGAACCGATCCAAAGGGACGTTAAAGGAATTGATTGGTAAGGTCGATTAGTTTTGTGCATTACCTATCGGCGTGAATAGATTCTGGCTAATGTCTGCGGTGCTTCAGAAGATTTCGTTGATGGGAAATTGAATATACCTGCCGGCTGAGGCAATAGGCTGTTGTATTATAGCTTTTCGCCGAACCGGTGAGAGGTCGGCCGAGTGCTATGGAGTCTGTTGGTGAAATGCTTCTTGCGGCGCGCCTGAGAAGTGGGCGCACCTTGGAAGACGTAAGCGCTAAGACGCGGATTACGTTGAAGAATCTGACAGCAATTGAGCGAGATGAACTCTCGTGTATCAGTTCGCCCTTCTTCTATAAAAGCTTCGTTCGCCAGTACGCCGAGCAGCTCAACCTAAACTTTAGCCAGATCGCGCAAGCCGTTCAGGCTGCAGCGGATACGATGCCGCAGCCGTTAATGCCCGGGCAGGGTGATGCTCCGCTCCCCAAAACGGTCCTTCCTCCCGCGCCGAAACGGAGGAGGCTTCGCTGGCTACACTCTCTCGCATCGCTGATGCTAGTGCTCGTCGCCTGTTCCACCCTTTATGCTATGTGGCAGAACTCCAGGTCGCATCCGGGCCGCTCGGTGTCAGGTCGAGCAACCTCGCACGGCGGTGGGACAGCTTACATTCGGCAATCGTCGTCCTCAATTGGGATTCGATCCGAGCGGAGACACAGCTCGGCAGCAGTTCAACCGGTTGTCCGCGAGATGCAACTCAGCGCGAGTGGCGAATAGGTTCCTCTTCCCGCTCGTTCCCCAACTCCGTTCGTCTTCCCGCCTTTTGAAGTCTGCGCTTCTGGCGTTCCAAGAGGATCAGTTCGTGCCGCCGGCGCAGTTTGATGCTCATATCCACCTTCCTCCAGAACTTACGGAAGTAGTCGACCGCGGACGCCAGCCCGAAGGCAACAACGCCCCACATTGTCCACAGCGCCAAAGGATGCAGTCGCGGCCAACGGATCGAAAGCAGGACAAGTGTAACTCCCGCCACTTGTAGAATCATCTTCGATTTGCCGAGTTCACCGGCGCGGATCGTGTATCCCTCCGCAGCCGCGATGCTCCGGAGGCCGGAGACCGCGAATTCGCGGCTGATGATCAAAATCACTAGCCAGCCCGGCAGAAGCCGGATCTCCACCAGCGAAATCAAGGCGGCCGAGATTAGCAGCTTATCTGCTACCGGATCCAGCAGCGTGCCGACCGTGGTCACCTGCTTCCATCGGCGCGCCAGATACCCATCCAGCAAATCGGTGAGCGCGGCCGCCAGGAAAACGATAAGCGCAAAAAAGTCGTTCGCAACTAGCAGCCTGTCGCCCCAATACAGACGGAAATTCTGCTGCACCAGCGCCGCCACGAGCAGCGGCACCAGGAAGATGCGAATTAACGTCAGCAGATTGGGCAGGTTCGTCAATTGTTCTTAAATATAGAACACCGGCGAGCTTTAAAATTCCCAAAACGTCACCAGCGGTGGCACGGGAAGCGGAACAGGTTCGGATGGCGTT
>JAFATG010000045.1 GCA_019244055.1 Acidobacteriaceae bacterium
AAATGCGCGTTGTGGTCGAAGAAGCCCACAAGCAGCGACTTAAGGTAGCAGCTCATGCGACGACGGCGGAAGGAATTAAGAACGCAGTGACAGCGGGCGTAGACTCCATCGAACATGGGCATCGGGCTGACCGACAGGCGATCGAAATCATCAAAGAGAAGGGAATATTCCTGGTTCCTACCGTCGGCGTTGTTGACGAGTCAATTGAACAACGCAAAAACGACCCAATGTCTCCTGAGCACCGTCGTCGGATTGACGAATTCCTGCTTGGAATTCAACAGGAGATTCAGCTAGCGAAGGAATTGGTGTGAAGATGGCATCGGGATTTGATGCCAGCAGCGCCCATAGCGGCAACCCGCGCCACGGACTTGGATAAATCCCAACCCAAAGCCTCGGTGTGCCGATATAAAAAGACTCGCCCGGTGCTTTGGGATACGGAGATGGCGGAAATAAATGCCGGACTCGGCCTCGTTACGGGGCAAGTGTCGTCCGCTAAAGCTATGGACGAGCAGATTGTGAACGCGATCGTGAGAGCACGCCCATTCATGGTCATAAGACGATTTGGGCGCACAACGCGCTAACCGACTCGCCCGACGTGCCGCGCTGCCCGCCGAACTCGCAACAGCGATATTCTGGAAGGCCGAAGTGTCCATGCCTGTCATTTGCGAATTGGTGTCTTTCTGACACTTTTCCTGGCCTGTGGCAGCGCCGCAGTCAACCAAGGAGAACATCATTGCAGCACGCGGGATGGCGACGATTGAGTTTATTGATCCCGCGAATTTGCAGACGCTGAGTAGCATTACAGTCCACATTCCGCCCAACAGCACGGGTTGCTGCTGGTTGTACGCTATTGACCTTGGGGCCTTGCAGGCGAAGAACGTGGCGGGCATCTGGGGAACGGAATCGCGTCGCGCGTTGTCAGCGACGGTCCCGGCTTACTGCGACCTGTTTTCCGATTCGGCCAACCAAGCAAGGATTGTTGATCAACCTGTCCGCGTCGCACTTCCAGAGCCAACCGAAAGTAGCGAATGTGCAACGTCGGCATTTACGAAGAAGTTCGCGATCGGAACACACCTATTCGTGTACGAAGTGCTCGATGGCAAGGTCGATCGCCGCCGCTGCCCCAACGATCCCGGAGGAGCTTGGATGCTGGATGCAACAACGCGCCGAGTAATCGCACACTTTGCATCGGATCTGTACTTCTGGCAGCTTGTCCCAAACTATGCCGGTTCAGAACGATATGGAATCACTTCGGAAGCCACGACTAACCCGCCGCCCCCCGGCTTAGTGCGTATCGATTCTGAAACCGGCAAGCTGCTGGATTATCGCGCACTCGTACAAATACACCTGTTACATTCATATTCGAATTGTGGTCGATTGGTGTGGAGTGCGTCGTTGGTGCTTTCTCATCACGGGTTGCGGAAGGACTCCTGCGCTGCCGTGAAAGCGTTTTCCACGGCTATTTTCTTTCTCTCTCTTCTCAGCGCTGAAGCTTTTGCGCAAAGCACACCGTTTCAGCAGGTCGATCCGTTGACTTACGAGCACTTTAATCACTCAGCGGAGCACGCATCATTCCGGCTCGGCGTGCTCGTTTATTACCAACCTATGGTTGTGGACGCACCTACATCACAGACCACCGTACCTTTAATAGGACACGTTAGAACTTCAAGTACACCACCGCGTTTGTGGTCGTACTTCCCTAGCTACGGTACGCCCGTTAAACCTCTGGGATCGGTCCCGTTCGCGTACAGAAATTTTGACCACGGCACCGGGTGCTCTGGGGGGGGATTAGAGGCTTTTCAGATTGCAAGCTGCATGGGCCTTTTAGAGTTCGACAGACCTGCTCTCAATCGCCTTCAGAACGTGATTGTTCATGTTATGCGACATTACAGTTCGCAGGAAGCGGTGCGCGTAAACCGTGAATGCGTCCGCTCGCTTTCGTGCAGCAACCTTTATGAAAAATCGGTAGTCGAGCGAATGGCAGTGAGGCCGCCGAAGTAGTTCCTTGATCGCAGATGCTAATGACAATCTCCGCCTCTGGGCTGATCCGAGCAATACTTGAGCCATATAATCGATAGGCCCACGCCGACTACACTGATGCCTTGCTCGTCGCGCCCAAGCGCCTTGCTACCCGACACTTTGCTCTTGAACGAATACCGACGGGGCGAACCCGGATGAAAGCCGCTGGAGCCGGGAGCGCCGCCGTCCCGGCGGTTACGCCACATCCCTGCGTGCGAGAGCTAATCGCGGCTTCTCCGGTACCGTGTTCAATATCTTCGAACCTCTGGTAAACGAACTCAACGCACTTGCTGTGAGACGGGTTGCTCTGTTGTCAACTCGATTCATGCTTTCGCCTTTGCAATAACAGTAGTAGTATCAGGATCGGGCGATTGCCAATATTATTCACACGCCGTACTCACACGCGGTTGCAGTTTGCAGCTTGGTGCCGCTAACAACACTTCCAGCAGCCAGCTCGATCACTGAACGACTGCCCCGTTTTAATTTGCTTTATTTCGCTGGAATCGTGATCGGGACGGCGGGAGGCAGAAATGCCATCCTGCGCTCTTCCACGCCTTGCGGAACTTTCAACCCTTGATTCCCGCTGATCCCGCCCTGCGAAACCTGCTCCAGGTAGCAGGTATTGTCGTAGCACTTAAAGATGAGCCTGGTGGAGACGTTCGACGACTCGGAGGCGGTCACCGGTACTGCGGTGGCGAATACGCCTTCGGAGCTCTGGCCCAAGCCTCGGATCAGGAGGCGCTGGGCACTGCTGTTGTACGTGAACTGGTAATTACCCGCCGGTAGGGTCGTGTCTTGCACCATAAAGGCGAACGGAACCTCGGCTTGAATTGGCGCCGACGATTGCGCGTAAGCGGAAATCGTTGACAGACCGAGAAGGGTCGTTATCGAAAACATCTTGAACATGGAGTTTTTCCTCAGAGATTGGGTTTGTGCCGAAACCATCGGAGGACCGGGCGCGAGACAAATATGGTGTGAGTTGCCTCTAGCCGCACTTCCAAGCGTTTTGGATCGTTTCGGCACGGCTGAAACACTTGCACGAGAATTGCCAAGCAACTCTGGCAGACTGTCTGCTAGAAAAGGATGGTTAAACCGCGCAGCTTAGTCGTTCAGTACTGCAACAGGGTGACCGATTCTGGGACTAGAAGAATGTCTGCCAAAGCAATCACGATTTTTTGGTAGAATATCTGCTAGAGAGATGACACGAGAAAAACCATATCAAGACCGCATTGAACTCATGCAAGGGACGCTGGACATGTTGGTCTTGCGTACCCTTCAGTGGGGGCCTCAGCACGGCCATGGAATCGGTCAGGTTATTCGCACGAAATCCGATGACGCGCTTCAAATAGAGCACGGATCTCTATATCCCGCGTTGCACCGCTTGGAACGAAAAGGATGGCTGAAATCAGAATGGAGGCCATCAGAAGCCAATCGAAGGGCAAAGTATTACAGCCTGACCGCAGCAGGAAAGAAACAGCTGTTAGCCGAGCAATCGAAGTGGAACGATCTAGTCGAAACGATTGCGCGCGTTATGAAACCGGCTTAACCGAGGACGGTTGTATGAACTGGCTACGTTGGATTCGTACCGAGGATCGCGAGCGAGAACTGGATGAAGAGATTGAGGTCGATTTCGCCTTAGAAGTCCAACAACGTATGGAAGCAGGCGCTACGCGGGAAGAGGCGGAATCTGCGGCCCGGCGCGATTTCGGCAACATAACTCGCATCAAGGAAGTCACGCGGGAAATGTGGGGATGGCGGTCTCTGGAATCGTTCTTGCAAGATGTGCGCTTTAGTTTGCGAAGCATCTACAGAGGCAATTTAGGATTCACCACAGTTGCGGTGCTGACTTTAGCGCTTGGTATCGGCGCGACAACTGCGATGTTCAGTGTCATCGATAACGTGCTGCTCGAACCTTTTCCATACGCGCATCAGCAGCGGCTGTATTCTGTTGTCATTCACGACCAGGCAAGCAGCGAGCCCGGGGGTCGGCCGGTGTTTCCCGCCGTCGAATTCCTCGATTATGAGCAGCAGAATCGCGTCTTCGACGATGTCATGGGCGTCAAGATCAATCGCGCGCTCTGGGAGACCGGCGGAGCGCCTGAGTCCGTCAATGCACCACTCGTCACGGCCAACGCATTTCAGTTTCTCGGGGTACCGGCAATGATTGGACGAATTGCAACGCCCTCGGACGTCGCGCCGGGAGCACCAGCGGTCTGCGTGATGAGCTACAGCTTCTGGAAGAGCCGGTTTGCGGGTGATCGTGATGTTTTAGGCAAGATGTTGAATCTCGATGGGACGCCACGTGCGGTGATTGGTGTCATGCCTCCTCGGTTCATTTTTTGGTCGGCGGATGTTTGGATACCCGTAATGCTTGAACCAGCCCAGAGAGCTGGATTTCCCCCGCCGTGGTTTTACATGCTCGGACGTTTAAAGCAAGGCATCACCACGACGGCGGCGGATCGGGAATTGCAGATCCTTGCAGAACGCCTTGCTAAAAAGTATCGGCCCGATTTGTATCCGACCCGGTTCGATGTGGGCTTGCAGGGCTTTGCTGAGGCCGAGATCGGGAAATTCAGACGCACGCTGTTCTCGCTCTTGGCCGCAGTCGGATTATTGCTTGCAATTGCCTGCGCAAACGTGGCGAGTCTGCTGCTGACGAGAGCAGAGTCGCGCAAGCGAGAGCTGGCCCTACGCACCAGCTTAGGAGCGGGGTGGTGGCGCATTGTCCGACAACTGTTCTGTGAGAGCGGGCTGCTCGCGATCCTCGGTGCAATTGCCGGATGTGCTTTTGCATCGGGCGGGTTGGAAGTGCTCATGGCAATACTTCCGCAAGACACCTTTCCGGAGGAGGCGGTCATCAACCTCAATCTGCGTGTCCTCGCCTGCACCGTAGCGGTAACAATCGCAACCGCAATCTTTTTCGGGCTCATTCCGCTGATCACCGGTTTGCGGCAGGATTTAAATGAAGCGCTCAAGTCGGGAGGACGAGAGCATAGCGCGTTTCGGCGATCCGGCCTCGGAAATCTGCTGCTCATAGGCGAAGTGGCCATGTCGCTTGTGCTGCTCGCAGGCGCCGGTTTGACGATGCGGAGCTTTCTTCTGGAGCGCCAGATTCCGCTCGGCCTCAACCCGGAACACCTTCTCAGCGCGGAAGTACTGCTGACGAAGGGGCATCGCACGATCGCTGAGCAGGCCCGCTACCGCCGTGAATTTACCGAAGCGCTACGCAGGCTCCCCGGTGTTATAGATGTTTCCACCACCACCGACTTCTTGCCGTTTGGCGGAACGATCACCGAATTCGAACTGCCGGATGGAACGCACACGGAGCAGTCACGTGGCCAAGTCTCGATGATTGATCCGAATTTATTCGGAACGCTAAACATTCGACTGCTGCAAGGACGGAATCTGACCGAGGCTGACCTAGCCGGCAAGCATATGGTGGCGGTCGTGAACCAGGCATTTGCAAGTCGGTTTTTCCCCGGTGAGAGTGCTGTCGGTGAGCGTGTGCAGATCAACACACTGGCTCGCTTGCCGCAGCCGGTAATGCGTCCATCGTTCGAGATTATCGGAGTGACGAGTGATTTCAAGAATCGCGGCGTGCGGGACTCTGTCGTGCCGGAAGTGTTTGTTCCGTATAGCGTTTCCGGGTTGGGCAGCTTTTCGGTGTTCGTGCGTACGTCGGGAAACCCGAAAACGTTGGGGAAAACTCTGGAAGCAACAGCGCTTACCTTGGACGGCAGTACAGTCGTTCGCCATGTCCGAACAGTTCAGGAGGCGCTTGAAAATCAGGAGTATGCAAAGCCGCGTTTCGCGCTACAGATCTTTTCCGTATTTTCCGCCTTGGGACTCATCCTCGTGTGCGCGGGCCTGTACGGCGTCATGTCCTATACGGTTTCGCGCCGCAAACGTGAGATGGGCATTCGAATGGCGCTAGGTGCGACCACCGGGAATGTACAAGGAATGGTGATTCGAGGAGGCTTGCGGTTTGTGGGCATCGGAATTGTTGCTGGTCTATTCGGGTGCGTCGGAGGCCTCCGCCTGATCCGAAGCCAGTTATGGGGAGTAAACGCGTACGATCCGACGACGATCTTAGGTGGGATCGCAGTTTTGCTGCTGGTCGGGATGGCGGCGTCTTATGCTCCCTCAGTAGCTGCTACGCATGCCGATCCGGCCGACACTCTGCGCGCTGAGTAGTACGCATGAACGAGGGGACTGCAAACGCCAGTTCGTGCAATTGGGTACTCGAAGTGGAAAGCGCTAACGGAACGGATTGCCCAGGTTACGAATCCCGCGTAGCTGAGGAGAGGATATGAGATTCCCATGGAGCGGGCGTCGAAAAGATCGACGGCACGAACTCCAGGAAGAGTTGGATGCGCACTTCGCCATCGACATCCAGCAGCGCATTGAAGCTGGTTGTGATCCGGCCGAGGCGGGGTTTGCTTCTCGTCGCGATTTTGGCAATGTTAGCCGGGTGAAGGAGGTTACGAGAGAAATGTGGGGAGGGACATCTCTGGAGCGGCTGATACAAGATATCCGTCATTCGTTGCGACGTTTGTGGAAGGCCCCGGCATTCGCCATCACCACAGTTCTGACACTCGCGCTGGGTATTGGGGCGACCACGGCCATCTTCAGTGTGGTGGATGCAGTTCTCCTCCGCTCCCTTCCGTACCGGGACGCCCATCGCCTGGTTGCAATCTACGAAGACAGAAGCCGAACCGGATTCCCTCGCAAAGAGTTTACGCCGGCAAATTACGTAGACTGCAAAACCCAAAAGGGGATCTTTGATGATGTAGCCGCGATTGATGCAGACCGCTTCTACAACCTGACCGGAGGCGCCGCAACCCCGGAACGGCTGTCGGCGGAAGGCGTCACGCACAATCTGTTCTCGTTACTAGGCGTCCAGGCATTGTTCGGTCATGTTTTTTCGCCTCAAGAGGATCGCCCCGGCTCTGAACACGTCGTATTGATCAGCCATCGTCTGTGGCTCGGCCGATTTGGTGGTGATCGAAGTGTAATCGGCAGAGACATTCTTCTCAACGGCGAAAAATATTCAGTCGTCGGCGTTATGCCTCCGGGATTTTCCTTTCCGAACAAGAACGCCGATCTTTGGGTACCGACAGCGTTCACGTCTCAAGACCTCGCCGACCGGGGCTCACACTTTCTCATGGTCGTTGCCCTCTTACGGCCGGGCGTGACCATCAAACAAGCCAATGCGCAGCTCCTGGTGTTGTCTCAGCGCCTTAGACGGCAACACATGGACGTCATGCAATTCGTAGACAGCTTCATTGCTGATCCGCTGCAGAACGTCTATACGCGAGACGTGCGTGCGGGACTCATCTTACTCCTGGCTGCCGTTGGATTCATTCTTTTAATCGCTTGCGCAAATATTGCCAACCTGCTGCTGTCACGTGCTGTCGGCAGACAACGGGAGATCGCTTTACGTGCCGCGCTCGGCGCTGCTCGCAGTCGCATTGTCCGGCAATTACTGACAGAAAGCGCCGTACTCGCGATCGCAGCGGGAGTTCTGGGCATTCTGCTTGCCGAAGGAAACTTTAGATTCCTTAGAAATCTGATCCCCGAAGACCTATCGCGCACGGTTTCCGTCACGCTTGATCTGCCTGTCTTGGCTTTTGCCATTCTCATTTCGCTCGTCAGCACGTTTATGTTTGGTTTGGCGCCTGCTCTCCAAACCTCCAAGGTCGATATCAGCGAGTCATTGAAAGAGGGTGGAAGGGCAGGTGTTGGCGTGCGCCGAAAAAATGTCGGAAATTCACTCGTAATCGGCGAGATCGCACTGTCCCTAATGCTGCTTGTGGCATCGGGCCTGCTGATCGAAAGCTTCGCGAACCTCCGCCATCTAGATCCGGGATTTCGGTCCGACCATGTGCTCACGGCGCGCATCGACGTGCCCGAAACTTCATATCGCAGTTTCTCCAGCCGAACGCAATTCTTCCAGACCGTTTTGGAACGCGTCAGAGTTCTTCCAGGAGTAGAGCGCGCCGGCTTTTCCAGTCCTCTACCGCTCTTGCCCGAGGCGGGTTTTGTGCCGGAGGCGGATTTTGTCCCCGAGGGCGTGGTGCGCCCGGACATCGAATATGGCGCGCTTGATCACGTAGTTTCGCCGGGATATTTCGAGGCCATGAGAATTCCGCTCATGCATGGCAGACTATTTGATAGTCGCGATGGCCCCAGCGCGCCTTCAGTCGCGGTAATCAACGAGACAATGGCGCGAAAGTTTTGGCGCAATCAGAACGCTCTCGGCAAGCGATTCCGCATCGATCTGGGCAACAGTAATTTCCGCTCTTTCCAAATTGTAGGTGTGGTAGGCGATGTCAGGCAGATGAGTCTTGACGCGGTTGCAAAGGAAGAGATGTATTTCCCGTATTGGCAAGCCGAAGGTAATTATATGATGCCGCGAGATCTGGTGATTCGAATTACCGGAAATCCGATGGACCTTGCGGGCGCTCTGCGCAAAACCGTGTGGGCGGTTGCGCCCGACCAGCCGGTTTCAGATGTAAGGACGATGGATGATATCGTTGATCACGAAGTTGGAGAACGCCGGATTCAGACAGTACTTCTCGGCGGGCTTGCCGCACTCGCACTGGTCCTGGCGTGTGTGGGGATTTACGGGGTCGTTGCTTACCTAGTCACACAAGAACATCACCAGATCGGAATCCGCGCGGCGCTGGGTGCAACTCCTCGTGGCATCCTACGCCTCGTCTTAGCGCGCGCGTCGAAGCTGACATTCATCGGCTTGAGTATTGGGATTCTCGCCGCCCTCCTGATCACCCGATTCATGAAGAGCCTACTTTTTGGAGTGAGTGGGATCGATCCGCTACCCTTTGTGGCGGCAGCCATTCTGCTCACTTCTGTCGCGCTCCTAGCGAGTTATCTCCCAGCCCGCACGGCAATGCGCATAGATCCTGTGATCGCGTTGCGATGCGAATAGTTGGTCGATTCATATTGGGAACTCATGTAAACAGCATCGTTATGAAATTGTTGCGCTGGGGACAAAGTAATAAGAACCTTGAGCGAGAGTTGGAGGAAGAAATTGAGGCGACTTCGCCTTAGCTGTCCAGCAGCGCTTGGAAGCAGGATCAACGCGAGAAGACGCTGAATTCGCTGTTCGTCGCGATTTTGCCAATGTCACCCGAGTGAAGGAGGTCACGAGAGAGATCATTGCGTGCGCAAACGTTGCGAACCTTATGCTCGCGCGGATGAGCTATAGGACGCGCGAATTTTGCAATACGAACCGCGCTAGGGCGCCGTGTCGAAGACTGATGCGGCAACTGTTGACAGAGAGTATTGCTCTTTCCGTCGCGGGCGGCTGTGCCGACTTGATATGGGCCAAATGGGCTCTGGCCGGCATCAAGCACATCAGCGTGCTGAACTTGCCCGGTGTTAGCCAGATCCGCTTGGACGGTGCGGTATTCGCTTTTACTTGCTTCGCGTCGATCGCAACAGGCGTTCTCTTCGGCCTTCTTCCGTCACTTCAAGTATTGCGGAGACCGCTAGCTGCCGACTTGCGCGAATCCGGTGCAACCGCACCGCTGGGATCCCCGCGGCATCGGATTGTCTTTGGGCTCAGCACCCGTGCGTTTCTCGTAGTCGCACAAGTTTCAATGTCTATTTGTTCTGCTAATTGGAGCGGCTCTTCTGTTGAAAAGTTTTGTTCGCATGCACAACGTGAATCCAGGATTTCGGACAACTGGTCTCCTGACCGCTAAGGTTGCCTTGGCACCGGCCCGGTATGACAGCAGCCTGAAAAGGATGATGTTTGCCGATGAGCTTCTGCACAGGACAGAAACACTTCCCGGCGTGCGAAGCGCAGCAATGGCGATGTCCCTACCGGCGACCTCATGGTACAGAACTGACATTCAGATCGAAGGAAAGCCCTGGGATTCGAATCCGCGTAATTGGCCCTCAGTGCAGATACAGAGCGTCACGCCGGACTACTTTCGAACGCTTCAGATTCCGCTTGAGCGCGGCCGAGAATTCACGCCCCGCGATAACGGCGCGGGCTCACCTTCGGCGGTTATTATTAACGAAAGCTTCGCGCGGCGATTCTGGCCAAGGTATCCGGTTGGGGAAAATCCCGTTGGACAATATTTGCGCGAGGGTGCCGACAAGACTGACTGGATGCCGATCGTTGGAATCGTTGCTGACGTCCACGAGGGCGGTTTAGCTGTAGAACCTCTACCGGAATTCTACGTGCCCTGGACGGTTCATGCACCTCAGACGGCATACCTAGTTGCGCGAGCAGATCGAGATCCACTGCAGCTGACGGACGCCTTCGAGATGCAATTGCAGGCCGTAGATCCAAACGAAGCGCTTTCCGATATCGAAACCATGGATGCAGTACTTGAATCGAGACTCGGACAACGTCGGCTAGCTATGTGGGCAGTTACAGCTTTCGCTTCTCTAGCACTCGCGCTGACAGTCGTCGGCATTTACGGAGTCGTCGCATATTCGGTGACACAGCGGACCCAAGAAGTTGGAATCCGACGAGCGCCAGGGGCACAGGAGAGCGACATCTTTCGTATCGTGCTCGGTCATGCGGTTGGCCTTGCATTGCGTGGCTAATCTTCGGGATATTTGGGGCGTTCGCCCCTGACGCGGGTGATACATAATTTACTTTTCGACGTGAGCCCCACCGACCCGATCGTTTTTTGGGGCACAGCGGTTCTATTTGTGCTTATTGCTGCCGGGGCTGGCTTTATTCCAGCACGCCGCGCTGCAATGATTCATCCGATACAGGCGCTACGGGTTGGATGAGCCGCATAAAGACATCGATATCTCTGCACTATAAGGGCCATCTCTTGAATGCAGCATTTCTATAGAGAGGGTGAAGGCCGGTCAGCATGCCACCTCGTTCAACTGCATTCAGTCAACCAATCTTCGATTCGAAATGCAGGTCTGAAAGGCGAAGGTTAAGCCTAGACCATAAGCCTCTCGCGCGATCTTACGCGAACTGTTGCGCGCAGTCAGTGCTTGCGAAGGCTAGCGGTCTCGACCCGTGTTGACTTCAACCTATCATCACCGCCGCGCCAATCGAAGGTTCTGGCGCTCCTCATCGCTCGGCCGGAAGAGCTTGTGACGCACTTGGAGATTCAGCGTCATATGTGGGGAGAAAAAACACATTTCAATTTCGAGCAGGGATTGAATTGGTGTATTCGGCGCATCCGTGAAGTTCTCGACGATGCACCTACAAACAGCCGGTTTATCCATACTCTCCCGCGTCGCGGTTACCGTTTCTTAGCGCCGACAACAGCCTGTGATCCCGTCGAGAGTGTCAAAATTCCTGTTACTTGACGCAAGTACACGCACATCGCCGTTGGAACAGGTATTCTGCTTGGTGTAATTTGAGGAGGATTTGCGCTCGGGCCTCACTCTCGAAAGTCGATTACCGTGCTGGTCCTGCCATTTGATAACAACGGCCTTCACCGTACGTCCAGTACGCTTGATGTTTCATAAAGTGGGAATCACACTCTTTTGGCCAAAGTCAATGCCGGCGCAAAACGGTGCAAATTGAGACTGCGAACCCTCCTATGAAAAGCGTCCATAAGGCCGAAGGGCCTGAAGTTTGCGAAGGCAATGACATTACAAGTTGGACGAGATGGCGCATGTCGAGCCAATGGGCAATTGGATCCTTGTTCGCGATAGCGGTGCTCTGTTTCCCCAACTCGCCAGCCCAGAATAATCCTTCTGATCAGAATGATGTCTTCGCTAACAAGGCTGGTAGCGCCACCTTCCCATTCGAAATGAGCCAAGGAGAAGTAATCGTTCCCGTGTCGATTCGCGGATCGCGACCTTTACGTTTCGTTTTAGATAGCGGATCGACAAGAACCTTAATCGACAAGACCGTGGCTGCCTCATTCGGCCTGAAAGAAGGGAAAGCAGGCTCGCTTCAAGGCGCAGGGCGGGGCCCTATTCCCATTCATGCGTTACAGAACCTAGATCTGCAGATGCCTGGCTTAGAAACTAAACACTACGATTGCTTCACGATCGATCTAACACCAGTAAGCAAATCCGTTGGGACACAAGAAGACGGCATTCTTGGCTATAGTTTTTTTGCCAGGTTTGTTGTCACAACTGATTTCGAGACCAAGCACATGACCGTTGAGCTACCGAACGCATTTAAGCCACCGCCCAACTTCGAAGAATTGCCATTGGAAATTCGCGGCAGATGGGCCTTCGTGAAAGGAGAACTGGCGTTTTCGGATTCTGTTACCGTCCAGGACAGCTTTTTCATCGATTCTGGATCGAGCGATGCGGTAGACCATCCCATCGTCAAGAAGTTGAAAACCCAGACAGCCGCTACGAGCGGAGTCGGCCTTGGTACTCCTGTGGAGGGAGCGTTAGCACTGGCAACATTTTTTCGGATCGGCAGTTTCACTCTGAAAGGTCCCATTGTTGGCTGCTGCGGCGCGACCGACGCGACTAGTCGAATGATCGGAACCGAAATTTTACGGCGCTTTACAGTCGTTTTTGACTATCCTTCTTCCCGGCTATTTCTTAAGCCAAACCGCGCATTTGGTCAGTCGTTCGGCACATTGCCGCCCGCTTCCGGTAAGCAATAAAAGAAAGGCAATCTCAACCAGCAATAGCGGTGAGAGCGAAACTCCCGCAACGAACCACACGCTCAGTTCACTCATGCGGCCACTCCTGCCTGAGGCCGAAAACTGAAAGCCATTCCAGCGTGTGCCGGTGGCGCGCTGGGCAATCGCGCTGAGTAAGCCATAGTCTTTGCTCTTGTGTGGCTAACGCCGTTTCCGAATCGTTTCCAGTGTGGTGGGGCACTCGGAAAATGGATGCATTACGAACGACTAGTCGCGATGTGTTCACAAAAAAATGACGGACACACGCCATCCCTCTTGCGAAAGCCCACTTATTTTCCTAAACGAGAACGCCGTCGAGCAATTGCCCAACAGCTCGACTGCTCTCGATGAATGCGTTTCGATGGTCCATGGCGCCAGCGAGATCGCAGTGTGAGAAGGCGATTCGGCCGAACGGGCCGTTGCGCAACGCTTCCCGAGGCGCAGGGTTGCCGTTCAAACCGAAAAAGAACCCGGGCTGGGGATTGATGAAGGCGTGGCCGAAACGATTGAGTACGATCCCCGCGATGTCGCGCTTCGCTTCGAAGCCCGAAGCCTGAAACATTTCGGAGAGCTGCTCGCGAATCTGACGCTCGTACTCGGCGAATGGAGTGTTGAGGAGTTCCATGCGGCCGCGGTGTTCCTGCTCAAAGATGGGAAGACCGGGCTTTGCGAAGTCGACGAAGAAGGTGAGAACGGTCGGGTGGTCCGGGCCGGCGACAGGCGAATCGACGCCAAACTTGGCGCACTTGCGGACGTTCACGTATCGAGCAAAACCATCGAACCACTGCGCGCTCGAGAGGCCTATGTTGTAAAGAAAGCGCCAGTTGCGGACAGCCACATTGGCAGTCATGTAGGGCGCGTAGTAGAACTGCGCGTAAGCGGAGCGGCGATTCTCATCGAGATCGCGGACCACGTGCTTCGTGATCCATCCACCGCCCGCCATCACGACTGTTTTTGCTTTGACACGATAGATGCGGCCTTCACTGATGTAAGTGATAGAAACCAGCTCCGACTTGTTGGGCTCCCCGACGTGCTCAACGCGAACGGCGGTCGAGTTGAGGCGGAGCCGGACACGCTGGCCAGCGACATCGAGCGCGGCGAAGTTCACCGGATTTTTCCAGACCGCTGCCATTGTTTTCGGGCCTTCGATAGCGTTCGGGATCATGGTCTTCACCAGCAGGCGAGTCATGCCTGAGTTGCCACCCGGAAACATCTGGATTCCAGACTTCATGCTGTCGTCGATGGTAGGGATGGTTTTCGACCATTCGTAATACAGGAATGCTGAGAGGACATCCGGGCCCATACCGAACCCCCCGGTGGTTTCGTTGGTGGCGAAGAGGCGGGCGCTGTCGCGCTTGACATCATAGGTGCGGATTAGGTAATCCTCATACGTCACCGCGTCGAGTTCGCGCGAGATGGGATCGCCGGGATAATCGTAGACAAGCGGAGGTTTAACGGGCTTGTCCTGGTAAAGCGCGAGCAGGTCCCGGCGGGTGCGCTCCGAAAACGGAGTGCCTTCTAGGTTCTTGCCCCAGGGGTCGGTGACCCAGATGCCGGGCTTGTTTCCGTACTTGGCGCCGAAGTAGAAACCGAGTGCGGGCTTGTCATTGATGCTGCCTTCGCCATAGGGACTGCGTGGGAGCTGGATTTCGGGCTTAGGTCCATCCCAATCCTGGTACGACCGAAACTGACTCCACTCGAGACCCATGCCGTCGTACACGGTTTCGAGAAAGCTGTTCGGATAAGGCGGTTGGAAATGAACCGAAGCCTGCGGCGCGTACAGGCGGTGACCGTCGACTAAGAATTCGTTGCGCCTGGCGACTCCGCCAAAGATGCGGGCGTTATCGAGGATGAGGCAGTTGCGATTGGCGCTTGCCCTTTGATGGAAAAAGAAGCCGGCGGACAAACCGGAGAAGCCTCCGCCCACTACCACACAATCGTAGACTTCGTTGGTTTCGATGATGTTCGATGGGAGCGCGTTATAGATGCCATCGCGAACAGCGTGGGCGTTGGCAATAACTTCTTCGGTGTTGCCGGCCGAACCGCGGTAATCCCCTTCACCACTGTAGCCGTTCCAGCCCGGGACAGGACTTTGCGATTCCTGCGCGACAGCCCGAGGCGATACAGCGGAAGCTGTTAGGGCCGTTCCCGACGCGAGCAACACGCCATCGAGGAAATCGCGCCGAGTGATCGATTCCGTGACGCCGAGAATGTTATCGAGATGTGGACACCGGCCGGGCACAGCGGTCCTTTCCTGACACTGAGCTGAAATCTGTCGTCATGCGAATGTTGTTTATCGATCTAAAGGTTACATCAGTTCAAGGCCGCGGCGCACTAGCAGGAGAAGAGTGACCATCATGACAAGTGCCTAAGGCCCGGCTGGTCGGGAACGTTCGAAAGTAAACACTGATTCCATAACAACAGCGCTCTTGGACTTGTAGCAGCGAACGAAGGCTCGGGAGAAAGGAGCTGAAGATGCTGATTATTGACTGGTGCAGATGCGTACGCGGGTTCTTTAATCAACTGCAGGCGATAGCGATGAATGAAGGAATACAAAGAAAAGGCGGACTGCGGAGCCAGCAGGGTCGAAAGCGGTTGGAGCAATTAGTACTCGGGCCTTGGACCACACGACGACGAGAGGATTTGCTGGTTCTACTGGATCAATTGAATAAAAACATAGACGAGCTCAGTACGGCCGTGCAGCAGGAAGCGGAGAAGCGGCCTGAAACCCGGCTTCTGATGACTCATCCGGGAGTCGGGCCGGTGACGGCGCTGGCGTTTATGCTCATCGTGGGATACCCGGAGCGCTTCCAGTGTGGAAAGTAAATCGGAAGTTACGTTGGACTGATCCCGGCAGAGTCCTCGAGCGGCGTTCATCGGCGGCTGGGTCACATCAGCAAACAAGGTAATGCTCTGCGGCGTTTTCTCCTGGTAGAGGCAGCACAAGCCGCGGCCCGCTTTGACCCCGAATGGCGGAGCAAGTTTCTGCGCCTGGCGATGCGTCGAGAACGCCGGATTGCCAAGGTAGCGATGGCACGCAAACTCGCCGTCAGTCTGTATTGGATGTGGCGCCAGCAAAGGAGTTTTCAGCCGGCGCTAGAAGTCGGTTCGTACGCGGGATAGCTCGTAACGGCCTTTGGTGTGAAGTCGATCACCGCAACACTGATCGAGCCTCCCGCTCCCTTTAAGGGAGTTCGAAATTGTAATCATGGTCGATGTTTGACCGGAGAGATGGTTGGGTCGGACTGAGTTCC
>JAFATG010000214.1 GCA_019244055.1 Acidobacteriaceae bacterium
AGCGCAAGCAACTGCTCATTTGCTTGAAAGCTAGTTGGATCTAGCTGAACGGCGCGATCCAGTTCCGCATGCGCCTCCTCCAGCTTCCGCTGGAGCATCAATACTCGCCCCAACTCCGTGTGCGCTTCAGAGAACGAGGGCATAAGCTCGATCGATTTGCGCAAGCGCCGAGCCGCATCGTCCAGGTTGCCGTCGAGCCGTGCGATGCGCCCCAGAAAGTATTCCGCTCCCGCCGCCGTCTTCGGGTTATTTTCTATGCCTTGCATCTCAGCCTTTGCTTTTTCGTACTCTCCCGCCGTGAAATAGGCGATCCCAAGAGCGTAGTGACCTTTTGGATTCGCCGGTTCAGCCTGCACGAATTTCTGGAAGTAGGTTGCCGCTGCGCCTGCGTCGCGTGTCACCAAAATAACGGCGCCCATCGCATAGTTATAGTGCGGATTTTGGGGATCAAGAGTCAGCGCCCGCTCAAGCGACTTCCGCGCTTCTAACGGCAGATCCATTTCCGCCGCCACTTCCGCGAACAAGTAATGGATCTGCGCGTTATCCGGGGCCAGGTCGCGGGCATGCCCCAGATAACCCAATGCTCCTTCGTGATCCTTCATCAGCTCAGCGAGGCGCGCCAGTTCCAAAAGATGAGCGGTGTTTTTCGGGTCCGCAACCGCGACCCGCTCCAAGGTTTTCCGTGCGTCGGAGATGCGCTGCAACTGCTCATAGGCAATTGCCAATCGGCGCAGACTCTCCGGCGAGGCCGCGCTACGCTGATCCAGTGCTTCCACCAGAATGACGACGATGCCCGCTGACTTCGGCGCTCTTAAAGCGTTCTCCATGCCTTCGAAGTCTTCCTCCGAAAAGTCCGTGCATTTCGCAAGGCGCAAGGCGACCGCCTTGGCTTCCGCGGTCCGGCCGAGCCCGCAGAGGTCCGCGCACCGGATGGCCAGGTTGCCAGTACTCGAACTTTTATCAGGAGGAAGCTTCTGAATCTCGCTTAGGGAATTGGCAAATGTTCCTTGCCTCTCATACAGCAGTCCAAGCGACGCGTGTGCTTCCGCATCGTCCGGCTTCAGACGCAAGATGTGCTGCCAGGAATCGACAGCGCAGGAAACACCCGAGGCGTCCTGCGCCGCTCCCAGTTGGCAGGCTCGAGCCAGATTTTGCCAGGCGGGTGTGAGGCTCGGCGCCTGGCGGACCGCTGCGGCAAAATCCGCGCGCGCCTTCGTCAACTCGTTACGCCGGGCATCCACGACACCGCGCAAATTCAGCAAGCCGCCGTCATTGGGATGCTGCGCGAGCGCGGCACTCAATAACCGCGCGGCCCCGTCGAGATCGCTCGCCTGAATCGCGTCCTGAATTGCGAGCTCGGTTTGCTGGAGCTCGGAATCTTGCGAGGTCAAAATGCGAGCTTCCAGAGCAGCGGTAAAAACGATGACAAATAAAACGGTCGGAACTCTCACGAATGCTGCGATCAGACGTAAGTAAATGACACGCCTCAGGCCAGACTTACTTTTTGCTTGACTCGCACCTTTGTTAAGGATATAAAACAACTGACGTTTAAACGTTTACCGAATCCTGTGGGGGAGGGGTAAAATGCCACGTTCGCTTTTCTGCCAGTCCGTAATCGCCCTGCTGCTGTCCTCTGCGGCACTCTTCGGGCAAAGCCAAAACGCAACTCTATCTGGGCAAGTGACCGACAAATCGGGTGCGATCATTCCGCAAGCAACGGCCAGACTTTCCGCCGCTGAGCGGCAGATCAGTACCAGCATTCAAACGGATAATGAGGGCCGTTTTGCTTTTCCGAACCTGGCACCCGGCTCCTACGACCTGACCGTCGAAGCGAAAGGGTTTCGCACCTACGTCCAGCACAACATTCAGTTGCTCGCGAATCAGTCGGCGAGCATCGATGCCAGTCTGGACGTCGGTGACGCGTCGACCAAGGTGGAGGTCACTGCTGACGCCGCGCAACTAAACTACGATAACGGCGCCCAGCAAGAAGGCGTTCCGCCGCAGGTAATCAATCAGCTTCCTCTTCTTGTCGCCGGCGGTACGCCCCGCAATGCGGTGCAGTTCCTTAGCTTTCTTCCCGGAGTCAATACGGGCACTAGCCCGCAGGCCTTCAATTCCCGGATTAACGGCGGCCTGAAGATGGGTGACGAAGCGGTTATGGACGGCGTGAGCATGCAGGAAGGAACCATGTCGCAAAGCGGCATGGTCGCGTTCTTCGATTTTCCAACCACGCCGGACATGGTCAGCGAAGTACGCGTGTTGACCTCGAGTTACGAGCCCGAATACGGTACGACCACGGGGGGCGAAATCATCGTCACGACGCGGAGCGGCACCGATCAGTTCCACGGCGGGGGCTACGAATACTTACGAAACAGGGACCTGAACGCGCTGCAGTTCACGAATAAACGACCGCCCGGTGACGCGCGTCCCAAGGACAATGAAAACGAGTTTGGCGGGTTTATCGGCGGTCCCGTGAAGCTGCCGTTTTTGCCGTTCGTGTGGGGATCGAAGCACAAAACCTATTTTTTCTTCGATACAGAGTTCTTACGAACCACAGGCGGCACGACCCGTCCGACGTACTCGATACCTTCCGAGCAGGAGCGCAGCGGCGATTTCTCGGACTTGGGCATTCCGATCTACGATCCCACGACGGAGAGTATCGTCAACGGTGTAATTCATCGTTCGCCCTATCCGGGCAATAAGATTCCGGTTTCGGAGCAGAGTCCGCTGGCACAGCAGTGGATGAAATTTCTCCCTGCGACGACCTCCCCGGGACCATTCAACAACTACCTGGGAATACCGGTTCCTGACGGCATTCTCGCCAGCACCGACCTCTATCTTTACAAATTTGACCATTACTGGGGCGAAAAAGACCATTTCTACCTAACCATCTGGCGGCAGATAAATCCCCCGAATGAGCAGTGCGCCGTTCCCGCGATGATATGTAACGCCAGTCCGGCCAACCCGGAGGACGCATGGGTCAACCGCTTTAATTGGGATCATATCTTCACTCCGACCTTCTTGAGTCACTTTGCGGTTGGCTATGGAAACCGCAATGAAGGCTATGGCTCGGTCAGTGGGCAGGACCCGAACCAGCTTCCGAAGATTCCCAACGCGGTGGCTTACAACGCGTCTCCGGAGGCGCATTTCAGTGGTAACGGAATCACGAACTACTATTCCCCTTGGGGGAACTATCAGGGTCCCGGGTACCTGAACAAGACGACGCGGCCCACCTATATCGCGAACGAGCTGCTCACCTGGGTACATGGCGCTCACACGATCAAATTCGGGGGCGAATTCCGGCATTTGCAGCAAGTATTCCGGCAAAACAACCTTCAGTCCGGAAACCTCAACTTTAGCCCCAATTCAACTGGGCTGCCAGGTGTCACTAGCGGAGACCCGTTCGCCAGCTTCTACATCGGTGCCGTTGATAGCGGCAATCTGAACGTTTATAACATCTCGAAATACGGCGCGGAGCAGCGCGCATATTCCTTATTTGCCGGCGATACCTGGAAATTGAACCCCAAGCTGACCGTGAATTACGGCCTTCGCTGGGATCGGTTTTCGCCTACGTTTGAGACCAGCAACCTATTGTCTTTCTTCAGCTTTGCGCCGAATCCCGGCGCCGGAAACTTGCCCGGCAGTCTGGCGTTCGCCGGAACGAAATGGGGAGCTCCCAGCTTTGGCGCCCGCTACCCCGAGCAGGTTTTCAACGGCGCAGTTGCGCCCCGCGTCGGTTTCGCTTATCAACTGGATGACAAGACCGTCGTGCGCGCGGGCTACGGCATGTTCTATACACAGGCCTTCTACCCAGGCTGGGGTGGCGGAATGTCGCTGGACGGCTTCAATCCGTCCGTTACCTTTAACAATTCGCTCAGCGGTTACCAGCCTGCGTTCTCCATGGATAGCGGCTTTCCTGCTTACAGCAAGGCGGAGGACATCAGCGCCGCTGCCGATAACGGGAAAGGCGGACCGCTTTATCGCCCTACCTACGCGAACCACCTTTCGTATACCCAACAATGGAACCTGACAATAGAACGTAAAATCGGCAATAGCTCCGTTGCCAGCGTGGCGTATGTCGGCAACAAAGGCACCCATCTGCCCTCCCAGATGCAGCCGCTGAATTATCTGAACCCGTCCCTGCTGACCACAATGGGTTCCACGCAGTTGAACACGGTCTTCCAACCTGGGCAGACCTCTCTGTATGGAGTTAGCGTTCCCTATGCGAACTGGGTGCAAACGCTGGATAGCGTCGGGACTTGTAAGCCTACCGTCGCTCAGGCTCTAGTGCAATACCCGCAATACTGTAATGGATTGATCGGCGAGAACGAGAACGAAGGCACCTCGTTTTATCAGTCGTTCCAAGCGAAGATTGAAAAGCAGTTCTCGGCCGGTCTGTACCTCGGCGCAAACTATACCTACTCACGGCTGACCACCGACGCTTCTTCCACTACTCAGGCAACAGCAGGATACGGCGCGATTGGCGCAGTCATCAATCCTTTCCAAGGAAACAGGAATTATTCATTGTCTCCGGATGATATTACGCACACTTTCTCGTTGCTGGCTTCCTACGATCTTCCGTTCGGGAGCGGCAAACGGTGGCTGAACCACTCCAGTTTCCTGAACGCTATCGTTGGAGGATGGATCGTTTCATCCAGCGTCAAACTCACCTCCGGAATGCCGTTTTACTTCCGTGACTCAAATGTTTGCGGCGTTCCCTCGCAGTTTCAGGCCCAGTGCATTCCCGGTGTCCTGATCGGCGGGAACGTCTTGGCTCAGTCCTGGGGCAACATGAACGTGAATCAACCGGCGTTCAATGCCTCCGCATTCGAACCGACTTCCTTATTTGCAAACGGGAATTACCTCGGGGTCGGGACGCGCGTGACAAACGTCCGGGGATCGCCATACCGCGATACGAATCTCTCGCTTTCGAAGAAGATCAGTATTAAGGAGCGTTTGCAGGTGGAAGTTCGCGCGGAAGCGTTCAATATCTTCAACAATCACTACTTCACCTGCGATGGACAGGCATTCGGCGACTGCATTCCGTTCAACAATGATCCGTCGAGCGCGAACTTTGGGCAATGGAACGGCACCGTGACGCAGCCGAGAAACGTCCAGCTCGTGGGTCGGATCACGTTCTGATCCGCAGCCGCTAGGGCGAGAGGTAATAACGGACCGTCGCCTCTCGCGTTACGATCAAATCGGCGGCTACAAGCGGATGAAGACGGTCGAACATCGCTTCACAAGCATTAGCGGCGTACCGGTCGAACCTCTGTACGGGCCGGAGAGTCTTGCCAATTTCGATCCGGCGCGCGAACTTGGTGAGCCCGGCGAGTTTCCCTACACGCGCGGTATTCACCGCGACATGTACCGAGGCAAGCTCTGGACCATGCGCCAGTTCTCCGGCTTCGCCACTCCGGAGGAGACAAACAGGCGCTACCGCTATTTGCTTGAACAGGGGCAGACCGGCCTGTCCGTGGCGTTTGATCTTCCCACACTGATGGGCTACGACGCCGATCACATGATGGGCGCGGGAGAGGTCGGCAAGTGCGGTGTCTCGATCTCGTCGCTCGAGGATATGGAGATCCTGTTCAGCGGCATTCCGCTGGGCGATGTGACGGTTTCAATGACGATCAACTCGCCCGCCGCTGTGATCTGGGCAATGTATCTGGCCGTCGCCGAGCAGCAACGGGCCGGCTGGGATCGGGTCTCCGGGACGCTCCAGAATGACATTCTGAAAGAGTACATCGCGCAAAAGGAGTACATCTTTCCGCCGCGTCCTTCGATGCGGCTCGTCACGGATACGATCGAATTCGGGACGCGTTACGTTCCCAAATTCAACCCGATTTCGATCAGCGGCTACCATATCCGCGAAGCAGGATCAACAGCGGCGCAAGAGCTTGCGTTCACGCTGCGAGACGGCATCGAGTATGTGGATTGGGCGCTCGATCGGGGCTTGGATATCGATGCGTTTTCGGGCCGCCTGAGCTTTTTTTTCAACGCCCACAATGATTTTTTCGAAGAGATTGCCAAGTATCGCGCCGCGCGCAAGATCTGGGCCTACGTGATTCGTGACCGTTACGGCGCACGCAGCGAGCGCAGTTGGAAACTGCGTTTTCATGCGCAGACAGCGGGCTGCTCGCTTACCTGGCAGCAGCCGAACAACAATCTGATGAGGACCGCGTGGCAGGCGATGGCCGCGGTGCTGGGCGGCGCGCAATCACTCCACACGAATTCGCTGGATGAAGCCTACGCGCTCCCGAGTGAGCAGGCTGTTACGCTTGCTCTCCGCACGCAGCAGATTCTCGCCTATGAAACCGGGGTGATAAATACACCCGATCCGCTAGGCGGTTCCTACTTCCTCGAACGGCTCACGCTCGACATGGAAGGGGCTGCCAATGACTACATCGGGCGCATCGACAAGCTCGGCGGCATGATCGCCGCGATTGAAGCCGGATTCCCGCAGAAGGAGATCGCCACTGCAAGCTACCGTTACCAGCGCGAAGTGGAAGAGGGCGAGCGGATCATTGTCGGAGCAAACCGTTTTGAATCGGAAGACCAACCGATCGAGCTGCTGCAGATCGATCAAAGCGCCGAGCGACAGCAGCGAGAGAAGCTGCGTGCGCTTCGCGATCGCCGCGACAACGCGGCCGTTCGCCGAACTCTGGACGCTCTGAGCAAGGCGTCGGAAGGCACTGAGAATACAATGCCTTACATTCTGGATGCGGTCCGCGCCTATGCAACGGTAGGCGAGGTCTGTGAAGCACTTCGCAAAGTTTTCGGCAGCTATACAGAAACAACCCACCTGTAAAACACCGTCATACGAAGGGTCCCTCGGAGACCCGGAGACACACTATGCAATACAGATCATCTTCACGAGCGAGCGTTTGGGGCGCTGTTTTGATCAGCGTCGGCTGCGGCATGACGGTGGCCGGTTTGATTCTGGTAATTCCGGCCTGTACGAACTGGTCACTAGGCGTATTGGGAGACGTAGTTCAGAAGAGCCGGGACCGCGTGGAGAACGCGGCAAGCTCATTGGGCGAATTTGCCGGTCGCGCGCAGCATCATTTTCAAAGAGCGGCGAAAACCGCCCGCGCGGGCACTTCGAGAGCTGCCGGCGCGGTAGAAACGGCAGCACGGCAGGTTAAGGAATACACGTCGTAACGGATGGCAACCAACCGGCTCGAGATTCTCAAGCAGATGGTCCTCCAGGACCCGAACAATTCGTTCGCGCGATACGGCCTCGCAATGGAGTACGCCAATAGCGGCCAGCTTGGGGATGCGGTAGCGGAGTTCCAGACTTTGCTCGAGCACGATCGGGACTACGCTGCCGCTTACTATCACAGCGGACAAGCTCTCGAGAAATTGGGCCGTGTCGACGATGCGCGGACTATGTACGAGCGTGGGATTGAGGCTTCGACCCGCAAGGGCGATCTGCACACGCGTTCCGAGATCGAAGCCGCGCTGAACCTGCTGCCGATCTGAACTTACGCGGCGCTACTGCTTTGGTTTCGTCAGCTCGAATGTGCCGAACTTATCGAGCGATTTTTGGATCTTCTGAGCGTCGCCCACTACGACGAGCGTGGCGTCGGCAGGCGCCCAGTATTTGCCCGTCGCGCGGATTTGATCGGGTTCAACCGATCGCACATGCGTGGTAAACAGCTCCAGGTAATCGTGCGGAAGGCCGTTCGTTTCCACTCGGACGAGCTGCTGTGCCAGACCCGATTGCCGCTCCAATCCGAGAATGAACCTGCCGGCGTACGAATCCTTGGCGTCCGTTAGCTCCGTCGCGCTTACGTCCTTGTCGGAGAGTGCCTGCAAATCGGCGTTAAGCGCTTCAACTGCCGGTTCCACCACTTCGTTTCGTACTTCGGTGACGGCGCTCACCACGGCAGCTTCCTTCAATGAATTATTCTCGGCATGGGCATCGTAAGCGAAGCCTCGCTTTTCGCGAATATCCTGAAACAGCCGCGAGTTGGTACCTCCACCCAGGATCCTGTCTCCGACAGCGAGAGGGAAAAATTCAGGCGAGCCGTACGTGGGCGCCAGATGCGCCGACATGATGTCGGCCTGAACTGATCCAGGCCTGTCGACCAGAATTAGCTTTTTCGAATTGGATGGGATTGGCGGCGGCTCGTAAGCGGGTACCGCCTTTTGTTGCCAACCGCCGAACTGATCCGAGATGAGCTTCTCCAGGGACGCGCGCTCGGGTAGTCGGCCCACAAGAATCAGAAAGGCGTTATTCGGGACCAGATAAGTGTCGCGAAACGACTGGAGTGCGGCTTTGTTCAGGGTCCCGAGCGCCGCCTCGGTGGGGCCGATGTGCGAATAGGGATGCTTGCCAAAAAGAGCGTCGCTCAGCGCTTCCTCTCCGAGATACCGCGCCTGCGAGCGCTCGGCACGCAGTGTCTCTAGCCGGTTCTGTTTCTGCAATTGCACCTCGTCTTCGGGGAACGAAGCGTTGCGGGCCACATCCGCTAGCAGAGCCATAAATTGCGGAATGTTTTCGGAGAGGCAGCTACCGTCAAGGGTCAAGGTATCGGGAGAGGACGTCGCGGTAATTTGGCCGCCCAGATCCGCCGATTCGTCCGCGATCTGCCGTGCATTCCGAGTCGCAGTGCCCTGATTTAGCAAAGCAGCCACAGTATCCGATAAGCCGGGCAAGTCCTTCGGGTCATACTTCGAACCGGCAAGAAAGGCCATGCGGACCGTCAGCAATGGGAACCGCGGGTCTTCGGCCGCGACGATCCGGAGCCCATTAGGAAGCTGGAACCGTTGAATGTTTGGGAGCTTGACGGAGGGGATCGGTGGCGTTTCCGGCGGCTTAGTGCGATCCACGTCGGCGGCGCGCAGGACACCGCTCGCCAGAACCACTCCCGAGGTTATGGCAACAAGAAAGCGCAACATCTACTCACCTCTCTTTCGATTCTCAGCACTAGGTTTGGGGCTTACTTCGGGCTGAATAGCAAGCACGATTCTTCGATCTTTGGTCAGATACTTCTTCGCTATAGCCTGCACCTCGGCCGCGGTAACTGCCTGGTATTTATCGAGTAAGGTATTGATCTCCTCGGGCGTTCCGTCCAAGACCTCGAAATTTGCGAGCAACCTGGCGCGTCCCATACAGGTTTGCAGTTGGTTTAGCTTCGAGGCAAGCAGGAGGGTCTGCACGCGATGCAGCTCGACCGGCGTTACCCCGTCAGTCTGTATCTTGGCGATTTCGTCCTGGTATTGATCGACGATCTGATCCGATTGAAAATTCGGCTTGTAGATCAGGAAGGTCGCATAGTCTTCCGGGAATTTGTAGTCATCCGCGGATGCGAAAGGCCAGCCCAGATCGCCCTCGTATTGCACGACCGATTTCTTACCTTTGACCAGATCCTGCTGAAGCCGGGAGCTGTCCCCTCCCGTCAAAAGCGCGTCCAACACCGACAGAGCGTAGAAGTCATCGGAATTACGCGGAGGTCCGGGATAGCCGATCACGACGGCGGGCACCTTTGCCAGCGGGTCCCTGTAGAGCGCACCATTGACCGGTGAAGCAACAGCGGGTTCCGTCAGATCCGGACGCTTGGGTTGCGGCTGCGAAGGGATGTCCGCAAAGAAGGTTTCCACCAGTTTCTTGGCTTCCGGGATCTGAATATCGCCTACGATTGTCAGAACAGCGTTGTTCGGAGCGTAGTAGGTTTTGAAAAACTTCGAGACATCATCGATCGTCGCGGCGTTCAGATCTTCAAACGAGCCGATCAGAGAATGGGAGCTCTGCCAGTTCTGAAACGCGAGTTGCGGCCATTTGTCGACGATTGCGGTCGCATACGGTTGATTGTCGAAACTGAGCCGGCGCTCCTGCTTCACGGCTTCCTTCTGATTGGCGAGGTTTTCCGGAGTAATCGCCAAGCTGCGCATGCGGTCCGACTCGAGCCAGAGCGCTACCGCCAGCTTATTCGAAGGCATCGTCTCGAAATAGTTTGTGTAATCGGGATGCGTGGAACCGTTGAAGCTGCCGCCATTCGACTCCACATAGCGCATATGCTCGCCCTTCTTAACATTGGCCGAGCCTTCAAACATCATGTGCTCGAAAAGATGCGCAAAGCCGGTTCGACCGTGTTCTTCCGACCGAGAGCCGACGTCATAGACGATATACACGGCCACCACAGGCAAGGTGTTGTCCTGCGAAAGAATGACGCGGAGCCCGTTATCCAGCTTGTATTTTTCGATCGGAATGTTGATCTTGGCAGGAACGGCCGCCGCCCCCAAAGTCATGGCGCAAAAACACAGACCGGCTGGGGATTTTCAAGGATATAACAGATAGGTGAACTTTCGTTCCTGGCTCGTTCCCCGCTCGCTCTCCGCGTTCGGTTTCAGCATCCTACTCAGTTTCGTGGTTGCTCCGCGAGTAGCTGAGGCGCAGTGGATCGCCGCGAATCCGGTCACGAGTGTTGAAAAGCAAGCCGACGGCCCTCTCTTCACTGTGCAGACCGGAAAAGTCAAATTGCAGGTCTGCACGGATTCGATGATCCACGTCGTCTATGCGCCCGTTTGGCCGGCTGCGGATCACAAGAATTATGTCGTGACGAAGAGGGATTGGGCGGCCGTGAACTGGTCGATGCAATCGGGTGATAAGGACCTCACGATTACGACGGCCCGGCTGAAAGTCAAGGTGGATCGCGCCGACGGCATGGTCACGTACTTCGATGCGGACGGGAAGAAGCTTCTGGCAGAAGGTCCTAAGCAAATCACGCCCGCGACAGTGAACAACGAACGCACATTTCATGCCGAGGACGTTCTCAAAATCTATGGCTCCGAAGAGGCCTTTTACGGCCTGGGCCAGCACCAGGCGGGCGTGTGGAATTATCGCGGAGACGACGTTCAACTGGAGCAGGACAACACGAACATTTCCGTTCCTATGTTCCTTTCGAGCAAAGGTTACGGTGTGTTTTGGAACAACTCCTCGATCAGCCGCTTCGATAATCGCTTCGTTCATTACCTGTTCCTTGGCTCCGAAGTGGCCGACGCGATCGACTATTACTTTTTCTACGGACCCAGCTTCGATCAGATCATTGCCGCTTACCGAACTCTAACCGGCGAAGCGGCGCTCTACGGCGAATGGGCCTACGGCTTCTGGCAAAGCAAAAACAAGTACGCTTCCCAGCAGGAGATCCTGGGTGTTGCTGAGAAATATCGCCAGAAGCGCATTCCGATCGACAACATCGTTCAAGATTGGTTCTGGTGGACGCGTACCGGCGAATTCAAATTCAACGAAAAGTATCCTGATCCCAAAGCAATGGTGGATGAGCTCCATCGCGAGCACTATCATTTGATGATTTCCGTCTGGCCATTCTTCGATCCAGGGTCGGAGACCTACGCGGATATGGAGAAGCGGGGTTACTTCATCGCGAAGACGACAGTGCAGGCGTTCCACCCGAAAGGAGCCGCTCTCTACGACCCCTTCAATCCCGCCGCTCGCAAGTATACTGGAGTCTGATTGACAACGCTCTTTTCAAAATTGGAGCGGACGCATGGTGGATGGACACTACCGAGCCGGAAACGGAGGGCCGAGAGGAGAATATTCTTCAAGATCACGAGGTCGATGGCCAAAACGGCGCTCGCTATGCGAACGCATATTCCCTGATGACCACGATGGGGGTTTACGAAGGGCAGCGCGCCGCGACAAGCAAACAGCGTGTCTTTATCCTGTCACGCTCCGCGTTTGCCGGCATTCAGCGATACGGGGTCACAGCTTGGTCGGGCGATCTTCTCGCCGATTGGTTGAGCTACAAACGGCAGATACCCGCCGGGTTAAATTTTGAGCTATCCGGCGTTCCCTATTGGACGACGGATATCGGCGGATTTATCCTCGGGCATCCCGATGACCCGAAATATCGTGAGCTCTTCGTTCGTTGGTTCCAGTACGGAACGTTCTGCCCGATTTTCCGGACGCACGGCACTCGCGCCCCGAACGAGAACGAGCTGTGGTCCTACGGCGCCGATGCGGAATCGATTCTCACAAATTTCGACCGGCTTCGGTACCGCTTGCTTCCCTATATCTATTCGATCGCCTGGAAAGTGACGAACGAGGCATACACGCCGATGCGCCCTTTAGTGATGGATTTTCGCGAAGATGTCAGAGCCCAGAACACCGGCGATCAATTTCTCTTCGGACCGGCGATTCTGGTGAATCCTGTCACGGAGCAAGGCGCGACAACGCGGCATCTTTATTTACCGCAGACAAAGTGGTTTGATTTCTGGACCGGCGCTGCGCAGGAGGGAGGCGGGGATGTGGATGCTCCGGCGCCATTGAGCCGTATTCCTCTTTATGTGCGCGGGGGGTCGATCATCCCGATGGGACGCGATGTCCAGTATTCGACTGAGAAGCCGGATGCGCCGATCGAACTTCGGGTCTATCTGGGGGCTGACGGAGAATTCACTATGTATGAAGACGACGGGAGCACTTACGATTACGAGCACGGCGCCTATGCCAC
>JAFATG010000361.1 GCA_019244055.1 Acidobacteriaceae bacterium
GGATACGCCCGGCATTCACAAATCCGACACGCCGTTCAATAAGCGCATGATGGATACCGTTCGCGGCGCCATCCAGGATCGCGATCTGGTCCTGTTTGTCGTTGACGCCGTCAAGCCGATGGGCAAGGAGGACGAGCTGGCCTTGAGCGCTCTTAGCAAGACCTCCAAAGCGATACTGGTCCTGAACAAGATCGATCGGATCGCTGACAAGCGCCTATTGTTGCCGGCGATCCAGCGCTACTCGGAGCTGTTCCCGTTCGTCGAATCGATTCCGGTTTCCGCCCGCACGGGCGAGGGTGTCGACGAGCTGAAGCGCGTAATCATCCAACATCTTCTCCAAGGACCGGCCCTCTTCCCGGACGATTACCTGACCGACCAGCCTATGCGTTTCCTCGCCGCGGAGATTGTTCGCGAACACATCTTGCGAGCGGTGCGCGAAGAGGTGCCTCACGCCGTCGCGATCCTCATTGATAGTTGGGAAGAAAGCCCCAAGCTCGTGAAGATCGCAGCGACTATTTACGTCGAGCGCCCGGGGCAAAAAACGATTCTCATCGGGAACAAAGGACAGATGCTAAAGGCAATTGGAACGAAGAGCCGCGAGGAGCTCGAGCAACGGCTGGACCGGAAAGTTTTCCTGTCGCTCTTTGTAAAGGTGTACCCGAAGTGGCGTGAGGACCCGGAATTTCTGAATGCGGTCGACTGGCGATCAATGGCCGGCAGCAGTGAGACAGTGCTAGCCTCTGAGAGTACAGAGCAATGAAACGCTTTTTAGCATCTTTTCTCGTCGCGGGCGCACTATGGACGCAGACGGCTGTCTCGTTCGCGCAGAAATCGGCTCCGGCTGCCAGCCCGGATGACCGCATCTCTGATCAGGTCCGCATGAAACTTGCCACCGATCCCGATGTCAAAGGCGGAGCTCTAGATGTGACTGTGCAAGAGGGAGTGGTCACCATTAAAGGACGCGTGGACACCGAGAAGGGTAAATCGAAAGCAACCAAGCTCGCCAAGAAGGTCAAGGGCGTCAAAGACGTCGATAACGAGCTGATAGTCGGGCCGCCGAAGTGACCGGCTCGCATTAGTTCATCTCGGACTACGCCATTTGATATTGCAGCCGATACTGGGGATCTGTTTGGAATCAACGTGGCTGCCGTTCAAGAGAGCGTCTATTGCTGAACGGAGATCTTGTCCAGTGACAGGGACGTTATTTCCCGGCCGGCTGCCGTCCAGTTGCCCGCGGTAGGCGAGCTTACGGTCCCTGTCAAACAAGAAGAAGTCCGGCGTACACGCGGCGGTGAAAGCTCGCGCGACATCCTGCCTTTCGTCGTAACATAACGGAAAGCGAAAACCGAGATAGGTCGCCATCTCGCGCAACTTCGGTGGCGCATCCTCCGGATAAGCATCCGCATCATTGGAAGAAATCGCGACTATCGCGACGGACCGGTTCGCATAATCATTCCCGAGTCGAGCCAGCTCATTCTGGACGTGCTTTACGTATGGGCAATGGCGGCAAATGAACATGATGAGCAACGCTGTACTTCCCGAAAATTCGTCAGCGTTAATGATTTTGCCCGTCACGACGTCCGGCAGTTCGAAAGCGGGTATAGGCGTCCCGAGCGGGAGCATGGTGGATTCGGTGCGCGACATACGTCTTCCAAGGCCAGCGTAGCAGTGTGTGGCCTGAGACAAGGTTGATACTTTGGCCCTGGAACACTGGTACAACCTGTTTTGGACTCTTCGCCGAAGCGAAAGCGGTGCTGGGGAGGCGGAGTGACACTGCTCCAATAACGGTGATCCTCGGCACCGGGTCACTTTGCGGATTGCCCGTTATCCTGGCGCAATCCGGAAACTTTTCTCCAGGGTCGGGAAACCCTTGCCCGGAGGCGCACCGACTGCCCTCTCAATCGGTTGCGGTTGCCGCTTGCCTGGAGGGCACAAGCGCCAGTAGCACAACTCCGATGACCGCAGTGATGATTACATCCTTGAAGTCTCGAGGGGTCCCATGATTATAGGCTTGAACTGTTTGAATAATCATCACAGCCGAATGGGCCAGGCTTTGCCACGCGGCAAAGGCAATCAGGGTGCGATACGTTCTGGGGTTTTTTGCGGCCAACAACAGAAAGACTCCGAGCGCGACAAAGAATGTAATGAACATGGGTTCGCACTCTTCGTTGTGCATCTCGATCAGCCATTTGCTGCGCCACAAATCCGTGTACAGCGGATAGAGCAGCCCAACATAAAATAGCCCGATCACTGCCAGAACAATTTGCCGAGTCCGTTCATGCTTCACCATGCGGATTGTACAACGTTGGCGAACCGTGAAATCGTGCGACGAGCACAACCGTCGGCTCCAGTTTAAATAATCATCACCCCAAGCTAACGGTCGGCGTACGACGACGCTGGGCGGCGAGGCTGTAGGAACGATTTCTCCGAGGACAACTCCAGTGCTTACGTGCGGGCTGCCCTACTCTGACCCACTTCGTCGTGTCCGCCAAGCCAGCTATGTAGATCACGTCTAACGGCCAAGACTTCCCGTATTGTCCGAGGGTCGGCTAACCGGAAACAATGCTCTGCTGACGTGCTCCGACATACGGCTGGATCTGATATCGGATAGAGAGCCAGCATTGGAGCGGACGTCGCATTCTTGCCGTCCAGCATGCCGAGATAAAAACCCCAGAGCAAACCAACTCCCTGGGAACGGAGCACGTCTGTGATGAATACTTCTTTGCTCCTCCAACGGATCGTTCCATTGTTGCGGACCGGAGCCGAGGGTGTGACGCTCGTCATAACCGATCTCCTGAAAGCGACTCTGGAAACAGTCGAGCACTTGAGGGATACAGCGGCGCATGTATTTGCATCTTGAGCGCTGCCATTGAAAAATCACCGGCGCACGTAGCGGACCATTCGGCGCCTTCCAGGAACCGTGACCTGCCCCGCTGCTACGAGCATGCGGGAATCGTACTTGCGGCTGACCAATACTGCTCAGAATCAATGCTCTGCAACCGCGCCCGAAGTTCCTCGCACGCCACGTCGGATGCTGTTGCCTCATCTCAATGATGCGTTCCCTTCTTGGTTCGGGGACTGCATTGCCACAGGTATGTAGCAGCATCTTCCCAATCGCCCTTTCCGACAACGACAATAAAGAACGGGTACGATAATACAAATCTGGGGATGCGGCGAAATGGCGTTCGATGGATGGGCTGGTGGTACTGCGCAATCGCGATCGGCTTCGCGTTACTGGCGATCGAGCATATGCTAACCGGTGATAAGCCGTGGCTGATCGGTGTGCGTTTCGTCATCGCGGCTGGTTTCGGTTTCCTCGGCTGGATGGAGTTCCACGCCAGACATCCGAAACCGTAGCGTATAGCTGCGAATCATGAGCCACTTTCAATCCCCATTCTCGAGAACACGCAGACAACCCGCGTACGATCCGGGGCTAACGCAACAGTACGCGGGTGTACTGAAGCGCGTAATCAACAAAGACGGACAGTTCAATGTGCACCGCACCGGATTGACCTGGCGTGATGTGCATCCCTACCTGTTTCTGATCAGCGCATCATGGCCGCTCTTTCTTGCTCTAGTGTTGGCGATGTTCGTGATCATCAACACCGCCTTCGCGGGAATTTATGCGCTCGCCGGGACCGAGCACATCAGGAACTCACACGCTCCCACGGCCGCTGGCAGTTTTTTGAACTTATTTTTCTTCAGCGCTCATACGCTGACTACCGTTGGGTACGGAAACATGTACCCCGATACGCCATTAGCGAACGCTATCGCCGTTTTTGAAGCTTTCGTGGGACTGATGGGTTTTGCGATCGCAACCGGTCTGCTTTTTGGGCGGTTCTCCAGGCCTTCCGCCCGTTTTGGATTCAGTGAATCCATGCTCATCGCACCTTACGGCAGCGAAACCAGCCTGCAGTTTCGGGTCGTGAACCGGCGCTCGAATAATCTTATCGAGGTGGAAGCGCGCGTACTGTTGATGACGGTGGATTCAAGTGAGGGGAAACCGCAACGCAAATATGTACAGCTCGAGCTCGAGCGACCTCAGGTCCTTTTTCTTCCGCTAACATGGACCATTGTTCATCCAATCGACGCGAACAGCCCGCTTTTCGGGAAAACGGCCGCTGACCTGGAACGGCTACAGGCGGAAGTCCTGATCATGATGAAGGCATTTGATGATACTTTCGGACAAACAGTGCATGCCCGATACTCGTACAGGTTCGACGAGATCACCTGGGGCGCGAAGTTCGCCCCTGCTTTTGAAATCGATCATAACGGAGATCTTCAAGTGGAGATCAGCAAAGTGGGCAGTATTGAGCCGGCGCCTCTGTCTCAGCAGATCGGGAGGGATGAGGCTCGATAGGGCCGCACTGCTTTTCGGAGCGGCATGCTGCGCGGCTACCAGTCAGACAGGACCGGTCAGCCCCGCTGAGGACGCCGTCCGGAATTGGTATCAGGTTGTCAATAACGGGTCCGATCAACAGCACCTGGCGGACTTCGGAATCATCGGCGATGGACCACAGCCACTGGAGCGTGCCTATAGCAGCTTGGCCCCTACACTGCGAAGTCGAATGAGCCGGGAAGAATTCCTGGCTGGTTATCGCGGCCTGGCACGTTTGACCCTGCTTCAGGATCATTCGATGACTGGCTCATCGCCCGATTCCGAGCGGGTACTCGTCGAAGAAGAGCGAACGATGGTGTTGGAAGGCATTCCTGCCGTTGCATGGTTTGAGGGATTAATTACAGTCACGAAGACGAGCGAGGGCTGGAAGATTTCCGAACTTAAGGATGTCAAACCGGAGGACATCATTAGCACGCCTATCGGCGGCGAAATGCCGTGGCACACCGATCCGGCGGCAGTCGCAATGGCCAGTCTTCACTGCGAAGGCGCCGCTGGGTGCAAGATCAAAACCAAGCCTCTGCCGCAAACTACAAGCACCCGACCGGGCAAAGTCACAGTGCAAACACCCGATGGTCTCTATACCGTTTCGATGGCGAAGCTTCATAACGGCTCGTGGATTGTGCTCGAAACAAAGCAGGAAACCGGCTATGTCGGGAAGTAGTCCTTAATTGGTTGTGGAGGCCTCCTCGTGCGTTTTCTGCACTATAGCGGACGGGACTGAACCAGCGGCTATCGTGTATGAGAGCGGGGAGCTGATCGCTTTTCTCGACAACCACCCTCTGTTTCCAGGTCACGTTTTGCTCTGCCCGCGCGAGCACTACGTGACATTGCTGGATATCCCTTCCCGGCTGAACGCGCCGTTGATGGATGCGACGCAACTCCTGGCACGCGCCGTGGAGGCCGCCGTAGATGCCGAAGGTACCTTCATCGCCGTCAACAACCGCGTAAGCCAAACAGTTCCGCACCTACATATACATGTGATCCCGCGGCGCCGGAGAGATGGACTACGCGGGTTTTTTTGGCCACGGCAGCGCTATCACGACGATGCGGCGCGTGAGGCCGTCCGTGATGCGATCGAGCGGGAAGTACACAAACTGCTGAGTTGAAGTCCTCGAGATCTGCGCGCACTCGTATTTCGGCTCTCGAATGATTTATCGCGTACATCCGTACGCTATAGTTCCTCAGATCTTGCCTCGGTGTAGATTCTCTCCCTCACTCTGGGCAATTCTGAACTTAACCCTCGCTGATCGGGGCACATTGCAGCTCTCGCGGAGCTCGGAGGAATCGGGTTGGCAACCAAGCCACGCAAGATTCGCTATCAATGGTTATTCACTTTTCTATCGACAATGGTGCTCATTTCCGCCGCTGTCGTTCCAGTTCGCGCCACGACTCGCCCGACGCGGGTTGATTACGATGGCGATGGCAAAACAGATTATGCGGTGTTTCGTCCGTCGACGGCGACCTGGTACATCTGGCCGAGCCAGCAGCAATCGCTGATCACTTATGCATTCGGCGCGGTCGGAGACATACCGCTGTCTGGCGACTGGGATGGCGATGGGAAAACAGATTATGCGGTGTTTCGTCCGTCGACGGCGACTTGGTACATCTGGCAAAGTCAGCAGCAATCGCTCATCGCCTATGCATTCGGCGCGGTCGGAGACATACCGCTGTCCGGCGACTGGGACGGTGATGGAAGGACAGATTTCGCCGTATTTCGGCCCTCCACCGCCACTTGGCACATCTGGCAAAGCCAACGGCAATCGCTCATCACTTACGCATTCGGCGCCGTAGGAGATATACCATTGGTTGGCGATTGGGACGGAGATGGGTTGACGGATTATGCAGTGTTTCGTCCTTCCACGGCCACCTGGTACATTTGGCAAAGCCGGTGGCAATCGCTGCTCACTTATGCATTCGGCGGGGTCGGAGACATACCATTATCCGGCGACTGGGATGGTGATGGAAAGACAGATTATGCGGTGTTTCGGCCTTCCACTGCCACTTGGTACATCTGGCAAAGCCAACGGCAATCGCTCATCACTTACGCATTCGGCGCAGTGGGAGATATACCATTAGTCGGCGACTGGGATGGTGACGGGTTGACGGACTATGCTGTGTTTCGACCCTCCACCGCCACCTGGTACATCTGGCCGAGCCAGCAGCAATCGCTGATCACGTATCCGTTTGGCGGGGTCGGAGACTTGCCGATCTCTGCCCGAGTTCCCGCCGCGATCATCGCCGGGCAGGTGCTGGCTGGCGGATCGGGTGTGGCTGATGTCACCGTAGCCGTGACTGGGAGCACGTCTGCCACAACCACAACCGATGCCAACGGCAACTATTCGTTCCTGGTTCCGACCGCCGGAAACTACTCTGTCACCCCGTCGCTGGCGGGCTACACGTTCAGTCCGGCCTCAGAGACATTCAGCAATCTGAGCGCGAATCAAACGGCGAATTTCTCGGGAACTACTTTTACACTCTCAATCAGCGGCAAGGTGGTTCTTGGCAGCTCTGCTCTTTCAGGGGTCACCATGACCCTCAGCGGTTCGAGTTCGGGATCAATGACGACCGCCTCGAATGGCACTTTTTCGTTTTCGGTACAATCTGGCGGAGACTACACTGTCACTCCGTCGCGCTCGGGTTACGTGTTTAGCTCGGCTTCGAGCACATACAATGGGCTCACTACCAGTCAAACATTGACCTTCACCGCATCTAGCGGCAACAGCCCCATCGTCTCGCTTCCTCCGCCGCCCGTGGCTTGCCAATACTGCGGGGTCGATTACGCGCTGGATTACAACAGCATCAACCCGCAGGCGGTCCTTACGCCGGATACGACTAACACCCTCTACGGCTATTGCTATCAACCCAACACAAACCAGGTGATAGCCTGCAATGCGACCTTTCAGGGCGGGTACTATGATCAGACGAACGGGCACTTCCACGACCAGCCTCCGCCACCTTCTTCGAGCGTAAGTCCAAGTACTGCGTACACGGGAAGCTATCCGAATTACGAGGTCCCGCTCACGGTCCACACGACGATTGTCGGCCAGCTGGAGTACATATACATGCTCGACAACGATGACGGCAAATTGATCAATTTCGATTTCGCGGTGGGCTATCCGAATCTCGTCTATATTGACAATTCGAACATTTTCTATCAAAACGGAGGAAACACGACAGCCCACGGCGACAACACGTGGAATCACTGGATGACTGTGAGCGCCGCCTCGAACCTCCAAGCTACGGCCGTCGATTATTTGAACGCCTACAATCCGGGGAATAAGATCTGTATAAATGATATGGCGCTCCCCATTGGCGGCAAGTTCGATATCTGCTGGAACGGCGGTGCAAGCTGCCCCGGCGGCCCCACACCCTGGAATTCACCTCATATCACGCACGACTTCGGAACGGCTTCAGATGTCGGAATCAATTCTAATACCTGCCCAGCAAACAACGTAGTCAATGCAAATCTGTGGATTAAGACCTGCAGAAAACATGGCGCCATCGAGACTCTCAACGAGGGGACTCACCCACACTGCCGTTGGGCACAATGATCATTTAGGAGCTTACATGCAGCGAATTTACTTGGGCGCAATTTTGCTCTTCACCTCGGTATCGATTATTGGCGCACAGGTGCCTAAGGCGGCGGTCGGGATCAGTCCAATTCCGGTGATCCCGTCCAATGGGGACATATCCCAATTTCCCAAAGACTATATCTTTTTCGACCTGCATAGCGGCGAGTACGTCGTGTCGTATCCCACTGATTTCAGTAATCCCGAAGCTGAGCGAATCACGAAACGGTTTGGGGTTCATTCGCTCACCGATCCGCAGATCACCTTTCACATCACGGCAAACCAGAACGGTTCGTTTCAGTATGTGTATCAAATCACAAATGGCCCGCGTGGACGGCAGCAGGTCGAGCAGCTCACTGTCATGTTACCCGCTGACGACGAGTCAGCACAGGTCGAGGCCGGCACGTGGACTGTTAACCGAACGGCCAGGAAATCGCGCGATACTACCTCTCCACTAACGCCTCTCGTCCCCGTCGAAGTAAATACGCCCGCTCCGCAAGCCACAACTGGAGCTCAACGGCTTGCGCTTTCAATCGACTCGCAATGGCTGCCGGGCTTTGCGCCGATGATGTTTCGAGGTACGACCACGGGCAAGGAGTACACGCCCGCAGAAGCTACGCAGCTTCCCAGCATCATTCAGGACAAAATGAGAGCGCTGTTTACACCCGCATTTGACGGCCAGACCCGTACCGTGCTCCTACCACGTTTCCGAAGAGGCGGGTCACAATTCGAGATGACACAAAATCTGCTGCACGGCATTGATGTGTTGATGGTACACGGCTTGGTGGATCGGAATTCGGTGTATCTGACCGGTGCGCGCACGGTGCTCAAGAATTTTTTGCTGGCGGACGGGACAGCACCGATTACCCCCGCATCATTTGCGTCGCTTCCGCAGCCCAAACCAGGGCTGGAATCCGAGATTGCGACGGCCTTAAAAGCCGATTTTGCTCCGTGATGAAACGAAAATTACTCTGCATGGCAGCACTTCTTTCTTTGCGCACATTCGCGCAGCATCCGCCCGCGCCTATCTGGCCCGCGGACGGCAAGATTCCAGAGTCGCTAAAAAGTCGCTACGTCTTTCTGACGCCGGACCTGGGTACGGTCGTGATTGCCTTTCCACCGGACGAAAACGGAAATCGAAAGATCGAGCGATTGGTGATTCACAACCGAATCCGCCCGACCGTTACCGTAGATATAAAGCGTAAGGGAGCAGGGTACCGATACGATTACGTACTACTGAATAACAAAGAATCCCAGGATGGCGTTACGGGATTTGATATCGTCGTCTCCCCGGATCCTCAGATGCAAACTGGAGCAGGGACTTGGCTGGGCGGACCTATGCCGCACACCGTGGCCAAGAGAACTGGTTTGACGGGGTCGCCCACCGGTTATTGGGTAACTTGGTCTTCTCCATCACTCGGCGGCCCCAGTTCTCCGCAAACACCGCTGCCGCCCGGTTCGGCCGTCCGCTTTGTGATCCAATCTTCAAAGCGGCCCGGTTTTACGACGGCCTCCGCCGATCAATTTCCACCTTTCGAGATCTCATCCGACTGGCCGGAGCAAGTCATTCGTCAGGCGAATCCATTACAAGACCTCGATTGGGTCGATAGGCACGTGATCACTTTGGGGCCGAGATATCGCTCCGAAGATTCGGCGCCGCAAATCGCTGCCGATTATCTTGCCGGGATCAAAGACTTGATCCAAGTAGGCAGGCTCGATCCGCACTCAGCATTCGTGCGCCGCACAATCGACGATCTGAACGCCCTGGTTGGCGGGCAGACAGAGATTCGGCTCAACGCGGTGCCGAGTTCCAGGCTGGAACGGGAAATTCAGCAAGGGCTAGAGCTCTGCCTCAAAAATTCGCGATAACGGCTCGAGAAAGGCTTCTGACATTTCGTTCACTCCCGAGACCGCAAACTGACGAACGATGGTCGCTCACCGCCCAAACAACTATGCCGACCGCAACCGAAACCTCCGGCATAAAAAAGCCAAAAGTGGCGGCCCTCTAAACCGTCCCAGTGGGTTCGGAAGCCGGCACCCAATCAGAATTAGGCCGTCGTTTCGTAACGAACAACCCGCACCTAACCGGCGCTGATCGGCGAAGCGCCTTTCGACAGAGCATCGACCAGTTGCTCGCGGTTGCGCAGCCCATGCGCCAGCGCGGAATCCGTGGCAATTTTGTAGACGATTACGCCAATGACGAATTCCAGCAGGAGGATTCCCAACAGAGCCGCGTCACTGCGGAACGCCCACTGTGCAAGAAAAGCGAACCCCGCCAGCAAATACGTCCCGAGGCTACAGCCAATTAACCAAAGCTGCATTTTGGCTCCGGCCTGCTTCTTGAAGGTTTGTGCAGGATCGATTGGGCGCGCCATTCTCACGGAAGTCAGATTGCCGACCGCGATCAGATAAACCGTGACCACGGCTGAAGCTCCAATCCCAGTCGCAATGCTCAACGGATTCACGGCCACGCGAAAGATTATGGCTAAAATCAATACGGCAAGGAACTGCATCCCAATGAAAATTGCCGCCGCAACGTTCTTCGCCCGGACGGCAAGTTTCAGCGGAATAGGAACTACGAAGTAAATTTGAGCGGCGCGCCTGTCTAGTCCAAAAATGTTTAGCAATAGCACGTCGCTGAGTAGCAGCACGCCATAAAGATCGACGATAGGTAAAAAGTTGTTGCGAATAAATCCGATCTCATGCGGAGCACTCTCCCGAAAATTGAACGGGAAAAACACCACAACGCTGAAGACGCACGCCATGCCAAACAGAACACGGAATCGAGGCATCCGCAAGAGACACTGAATCTCTTTCTGCAGCAATGCTCCCAAGGGATCTTTGAAGAACTGCCCGGGCCATTCCAGCAGTCGAACAGCTCGCGGCTTACCGGCCAACCCGGAGTCGGCCGTGGCCGCAGGACGGAAGCTATCGTCGGCGTAAAGGCTCCTATGGAATTGCCATCGAGCAAACGCATACGCCGCCCACATCCAGATAGCAATAACTGCGACATCAAGGACTGACGCGGCCCCTGTACTTAGCGAGCTGACAGCGTGCCACGGCGTCAGGCTGCCTCGCGCGGCCGCAAAGAAGTACGGCCGCATTCTGTGACCGAGCGGAGTCCGCACCAGAAATTGGGGCAGAATCGCAAGGCAGATCACCACGATCGCGAAGAGCTCGCGAAAGCGATTCCTTTGAAACGCATAAAGAACCATGTCCCGAACAGCCAATTGCAGGAACAGGTTGAAGGGAATGAATAGAACGAGGCAGAAGGGTGCCCAAACAGGAATAAAAGGATGGCGGAGCAGTCCGGCGAAGGCTCCGGCGAGCACGATGATCATCTCCGGGGCGCTTGTTGCCCGTAGAAGAACTTCGATGCCGAATAGACCCGAATCGCGAACCGGATAGGCTCGAATCTTCCTTAGTTGCAGCGACCATCCGCTGCTCATCGTGAACAGCGGAAGAATTTGCCAGAACAGGAACACACTGAGCAGGCCGAGAGGAAGTAAGCTGCGCAGCTCTGAAACAGCCACGGCTGGAAGACGAACAGCCGCGAAAATCGCTAGTCCAACATAAATTCCGTACCACAGCAGCGGCAGCAGTGAAAGAAGCGCGCTGGCAACGGTCGTTCGAGGGAGATGGTTACGCGTAATCCGGAATTGCGCCCAGACGATCGCGCGTACTTGTTGCCACATTGCGGGTCACAGCCACTCGAGCTTATCAGTGTAGGGTTCCGCGCCGACGACGTTCACAAAAATATCCTCGAGCGTCGTAAGACCTGCCGCTCCTTGATGGCGCAGTTCGGAGATAGTACCTTGGGCTACCAATTTTCCTCGGTTAATTATGGCGACCTCATCACAGAGCCGTTCCACAACCTCGAGCACGTGCGATGTCAGGAAGACGGTCGCGCCGTGGCGCACCTGCTCCAGCAGAATATCTTTCATCAGCCTGGCGCCGACGGCATCAACGCCCTCGAACGGCTCATCCATGAGATAAAGCCGCGGCCGGTGAATGAGCGCCGCGGCCATGGCAACGCGTTTGCGCATGCCCTTCGAGTATTCACCGATCAGCTTTTTCCTGTTTTCTGCAAGCTGGAACAGCTCCAGCAGCTCGCGGCTGCGCTCTCGCGCCAGCGGCCGCGCTAAGCCGTACAGCCGAGCTACAAATTCCAAATATTCGGCTCCGGTTAGATAATCGAACAGAAGCGAGTCGTCGGGAACGATTCCAATCTCTCTCCGAATCTCGAGCGATTCCTCGGGCATGCTCATCCCGAGTACTCGCACCGATCCACTGTCTGCCTGAGCAAGACCCATCAATATCTTGATGGTGGTTGTCTTCCCCGCGCCATTCGGTCCCAGAAACCCGAAAAAACATTTCTGGGGAACCGTCACTGTGAGGCCGTCAATGGCTCGGAACCCGCCGTAGGTCTTGTGCAGGTCCTTGATCTCTATCGCTGGCGTATTTCGTGCCGGCGTCTCAGGTGAGATCAGTTCGGGCGCAGTGGACATTAAGGCTTGGTCATTGCTGTTTTGCCCTCGCGTACCGAGGCCATCAGGGTTCCCATCTGCCGCAAAATAGCGAGCTTCGCGCGAGTGACTTGGGTCTCCGCTTGGTAAAGGGCCATCCATTTGTTGCTCTCTTCCAGCCTAGCCTGCTCTACTTGGCTCATCGGAACGCGGCCCTCTCCATTCTGGGCCAAGAGAACAGTGAGCTCTTCGCGCGCCAGATCAAGTTGCATGCGGGACAGATTGCGAATGTTCTCTGCCTTCTGCCATTGCTCGTAGCTGCGGCGAGTATCCGTCAAGATGCGGTTCCGCAACTGGTCCGTCTGGATGCGAAGTTTAGCCATCTCTGTATAGGCTTGCTGCGCTAGGCCGTGCGCGGCAGGTCCAATGAGTACCGGAATGAGAACAGAGAACCCGAGCTGGAAATTATTGTGTTGAAATTTTTGAAAGTATTGCTGGTAGTTGTACTTCGCAAAGAGAGCGTATTGCGCAACCAGATCGACTTGAGGCCAGCGCGCCGATTTGTAAGACCGGAAATCCATTTGCTTCGCAAGCACGTTCGATTGCATCTGGCGTAGTTCGCGGTTGTTTCTCAGCGCCCTGTCCGCCGCTTCCTGCTCTGAAGGAGGTGTCACGGCTATTCCAAGATCCGAATCGACCGGCTTCACACGATCCGTTGCAGGAAATCCTAAGGCTACCGCCAGCATCATTTCGTAATAATCCTGGTCGAGCGTATCGGAGGCGATCCGTTCCCGCGATATGGCCAAATTTACTTGCGCCCGCTTCAGCTCGAGCGGCAGCGCGCTACCTTCATTTACCGCGACTTCGGTAGCTTCCACGACCTTCTCCAGGCTCGGCAATTGGGTTGAAAGCGTCTCACTATCGTGTTGCATCTGACTCGCTGTCAGAAACAAATCGGCAGTTTGGTAAGCTACTTCATCGGTTTTAGCCTCCGCGCCATATTCTGAGCCTCGCGCCGCTTCGCGTGCTGCGGCCAGTTCCCAGCTCTTAGGCCGATTAAAGAGCGCCTCGTCCGTTCTCACCTCAAACAGGCTGGGCGCGTTTCCTTCGATGCTGTTGGGATAGCCGTAAGTATAGGCAAGTCCACTTCCCGCATTCACGTGCGGGCGGAACGGATCTTTGGCAACTTTGATGCCCTCCTCGGCTTTCTGCGCATCAAGCCTCGCGAGGGCAACATCAGGGTTCTGCCGCGCCGCGATCTCGAGCGCCTGCTGCAGAGTCAGCGAGTGCTCTTCAGCTCCGGCAAGACCAGCAAATGTAAGCAGCAGAATGGCGGTTTTCAGCTTAAGCACAAACCCATGCTAACGCTGCTTACTGCATCAAGGTGCCCACAGCAGGGCCTGTCGACCTATTCGCGATTCAGCTTCACGCGTCGAACGAACTTGACTGCGCGATTCTCGAACAGTTGAGAAATAACCGAGTCAGTGACAGGCTGATCCGTCTCGATAATCGAGATCGCCGTCAGGGGTACGCTGGTATTCGGGCGCAAAGACGCGTCCTCGCGGCCCAGTGCAAAATTGGCGATATTCGTGCAATTTTTTCCAAGAACCGTACCGATAAAGCCAATCACTCCCGGTACGTCTTCGTTCCTGGAATAGAGCAAATTGCCGTCGAGTGTAGCTTCACATGGAATTCCGTCGACTTGCATCAGGCGAGGCTTGTTCAGGACCAGTGCGCCCATGACAGACGTCAAGCCTGCTTCGGATTCGATTTCGATGCGAATGGAATCCATGTGGGCTTGTCCCGGTTCGCGCTGTTCGATGACGCGAAAACCACGTTGGGTCGCTATCTGCATCGAGTTCACTAGGTTCGCCCGATACTCCAGGGAGCGGCTCAGGATGCCGGCTAATCCGGAATTCCGCAAGATTTGAGTATTGTTGTCGGCTAGGCGCCCGAAGTAAACGAAGCGAATCGTGTGCGGATTACCGGTAGCAATATGGCTTAGAAACATGCCCAATTTCTCCGCCAGATTGACGTATGGTCCAACCGCGCGATATTGCTCCGCGCTCATAGCCGGCATGTTGACGGCATTCAGCGCCACGCCGCTCTTCAAGTACTCAATAAGCTGCTCGACGATCCTGATCCCGACAATCTCCTGCGCCTCTTCGGTGGAACCAGCAATGTGAGGCGTAGCAACCACGCTATCGACCCGGAGCAAAGGCGCTTCCGCGGGAGGTTCGGTTTCAAACACATCGAGCGCCGCCCCAGCTACCTGGCCGGATTCCAGCGCATGCTGAAGGGCGTCCGGATCGATCAATTCGCCGCGCGCGCAGTTTACAATTCGCACTCCGGGCTTCATTTGCGAAAATGCTTTCGCGTCGAGCATGTGATCGGTTTCCGGCGTCAACGCGACGTGCAGGGTGACGTAATCGCTCTGCTTGTAGAGGTCAGGAAGACTGAGGAGTTCAACTCCCAAGTCATGCGCGGATTGAGAGCTGACGTACGGGTCGTAACCGACGATCCGCATCTCGAAAGGCTTGGCACGCCTGACCACCTCGCGCCCAATGCTGCCAAGCCCGATGATTCCGAGCGTCTTGCCGCGCAGCTCATTCCCGAGGAATTTTTTCTTCTCCCATTTGCCCGACTTGGTGGAAGCGCTGGCCTGTGGAACCGATCGCGCCATGGACAACATAAGCGCCAGAGTGTGTTCGGCCACCGAAACAGCATTGCCGCCAGGCGTGTTCATCACCAGCACACCGGAATCCGTGGCCGCCTGCAGGTCGACATTGTCGACCCCCACTCCCGCACGTCCGATCACGCGCAGCTTGGGGGCTTGGGCGAGCAGGTCTTTCGTAACTTTGACCGCGCTGCGAACCAGCAGCGCATCGCAATCGGCAAGATGTGCGGCATAGGTTTTTGGATCAGCTACGACGACGTTCCAATTTGGCTGCGCCCGCAACAACTCCAAGGCCGCCGGGGCAAGCGGCTCCGCAACAAGGATGTTCATGGCGGGAAGGCTTATGTCAGGGCAAGCTCGCGTTCTCTTGGAACGGCATTCGGCAGCGCAGCTTCGGCATAGACGTTCTGTGCTCTCGCCACGCCAGAGCCGAAACGCACTGGATGGCCATTCGCAGCAAGTATCAACTCCAGTTCGGCGACCACTGCGAACAGATCGTGGAAATCGAAATAGCCGAGGTGCGCAAGCCGGAAGATCTGGCCCTTCATCGATCCCTGACCGTTGGTGATGATCGCATCGAAACGGTTTCTAAACTCCTTGACGATCAAACCGGAATCCATGCCGGCGGGAGGACGGACAGCAGTAACAGATGATCCCGGCGACGACGAGAAAAGCTCCAGACCCAGTTCCTGTACAGCTTCGCGCGTTGCAAGCGCAAGTAACTGCGCGTTTTCGACCAGCTTGTCCATGCCAATCGACTTGATATATTTCAGCGCTTCCGCAAACGCTAACAGCAGAGCGGTGTTGGGCGTCCACGCGGACTCGCCGTTCACCGCGCTCTTCTTTTCTCTTCGCAGATCGAAATAGAACCGGGGCGCTTTGGCCGTCTCCGCGAAAGCCCAAGCTTTCGGGCTGATCGAAAGGAAAGCGAGTCCAGGCGGGATCATGAACGCCTTTTGGGAGCCGCCGACGACGATATCGAGGCCCCAAGCGTCAATTTCGAGAGGCATCGTGCCGATCCCGGTGATCGCGTCCACTACAAAAATCGCCTCGGTCTTCTTGACCGCCAGACCCATCGATTTCACATCGTGCTGCGCTCCGGTTGACGTCTCGGATGCCTGCACGAACACACCTCTGATGTTCTTGTTGTGGGCGATGGCCTGCTCCATAGCCTCGGGCCGCACCACGTCTCCATACGGCGCCGTCAACACCGTGGCTTTGATGCCAAAGACCTTCATGAGATCGACCCAGCGCTCACCGAATTTCCCGGCCGAGCAGACTAGCACCTCATCGCCGGGAGAGAAGAAGTTTTGCGTCGATGCTTCCAAGCCGCCCGAACCGGACGCTACCAAAACGAGCACGTCATTCGAAGTCCCGAGCACTTCCTTCAGATCTGACAGGACTTGCTTGTAGAGACGGCGAAAGTCTTCCGTCCGATGATGAATATCCGAGCCCATCATGGCGTGAAGAGCCGCTGGCAGAAGGGGCGTCGGACCCGGTGTGAGAAGACGTTGTTTCTTGATGTGCATGAGAACTGGCTGACGCGGAACCTACATTGCGGGGTCCGCGGAGTGATGGAACCCTCAGAATAACAAAGGTCGGCGGTTCACCACCCAGTTCTCTTTCCCGCTTAGTTATGAACGGTAAAAGTCGTGGAGGTGGTTGAATTCTGGTTATTTAGAGTCGACGCCGTGACCGCCAGCGTGTGCGTGCCGTTCGAAAGCAGAGTTGTATCAACTTCGGCATTCCAGCCGACGTCAGGACAGCCTGCCCGTCCCGGATACGCAGCACAAACGTCGGGCCGGGCTCCTCCGTACCCCGCTGCACCGAACGGGATCCCATCTACAGCAATGAATATCCCGGAAATCGGCCCGTTATCGTTAACGGCCCACCCCCCAAAGTGCGCGAATCCCGAAAAGGCGCTGCTGCCCGAGTTCGGGGTGTCGATATTCACATGGAAGGGATTGCCCGTGGTCACCCAGTTGGCGATTTGGAAGGTCGCGGACCCGATTGCCTGCGTCCCATCGGCCGCTGTCGCAGTCACGCCCAGCGTGTAGGCGCCCGCTGGAAGCTGCGTAGTATCGAGCGTGTATGACCAGGCAACCGAGTTAGGCTGGCCACTCTGCGCATTATTCACCACCGCGGCCGGCCCATATGGGACGCCATTGACACTGATCGTCACACCTGTAATTGCAGTTCCGTTCTGATTTAGCGCGGAACCGGAAAATTGGGCGAGACCGGCATAGGGAGCACTCGTACTATTCGGCTGCGCGATGCTGACAATAATCGGACCGGAATTGACGGCATTCGACACCGTAAACGTGGCGCCTGCGGTGGCGCGCTGCCCCGCCTCCGACGTTGCAGTGACCTCCAGGGTGTGAACCCCGTTTGCAAGCTGCGTTGTATCGAGCATATAGTTCCAGCCCACATTCGGGCAGCTCGGACGATTGGGGTACACCGTGCAAACATCGGGTCGACTCCCGCCATAAGCCGCATTTCCCTTCAGCAGGCTATCTACAGAGACCTGAATGCTGGTGATCGGTGTACTGTCGTTGATTGCCCATCCGCCGATAGCAGCCATTCCGGTTAATGCCGAGTTATGCGGATTGGGAATGCCGATCGACACTCTGGTCGAATTATTGGCCGTCCCCATATTGGCAACTTGGAACTGCTGCGTGGTCGTGTAGCCCTGGCTTCCGGCCGAATTAGCCGTGATTGCAACCGTGTGAGTGCCATCGAAAAGCTCCGTTGTATCAATGAGGAAATTCCAGCCGACATTCGGGCAGCCTGCCCGACCGGGATAGACTGCGCAGACATCAGGACGATTACCTCCGTAACCAGCGTTGCCGTATGGAATCCCATCGATATCGACGCCCACGCTTTGGACAATCGAGTTGTCGGCCAGAGCCCAACCCCCAAATGCGGCCATGCCACTCAAAGCCGCGCTGTTCGCGTTAGGCGCATCGATCGAGGTGTGCACTGGATTGTTTTGAGTGGCCCAGTTTGTAACGGTGAATGACACCGATTGGATCAAGAACTGGGCATTTGTGGCATCCGCTCTGACCGCGAGCGTGTGCGTTCCCGTTGCAAGGGTGGTTGTATCGAGAAGATAGCTCCAGCCAACGCCCGGACATCCTGGAGGATTCCCAAAAGCTGCGCAGATATCGGAACGGCTGGCCCCATAGGTCGCGGTCCCGATGAGGTGTCCGTCAATCGACAGAATCACATCCGCGATCGCCGAACTCGTGTTGATGGCCCAACCGGACAAGTTCGTTTTGCCTTGCAATGACGCGCCCGATGCCGGTTGGTCTATGCCGACCTTCGTTGGAAAATTGCTGAGGTTTCCGTAATTTGAACTCGTGAACGTTTGCGAGTGCGTCGCCCGCGCACCATCCGCGGCAGTCGCGGTAATTTGCAGTTGGTGTGTTCCATCGGCGAACTGAGTCGTATCGAAGGAGCCGTTCCAACCGACATTCGGACAGTCGGGCGATGAGCCGGCCACCGCGCACACGTCCGACCGCGGTGAGCCGTACATTGCCGTTCCGGCTGAAGTTCCATCGACCGCAATAGCGATGCTGGTTATTCCCGCACTTGCGTCCAAGGCCCAACCGCCAACTGCGGCTATTCCACTGAGCGCCGGACTGTTCGCCGTCGGTTTGCCAATATTCATGAAGACCGAGGAAGTCGCCTGTGACTGACCGGTCCCGGTCCCGCTTTGGCCAGATCCATTCAGGACCGGAGTGCCCACAGCCACTGTAACGAGGTTGCTGACGAACGCATTCTGGGCAATCGTGAGCTGGGTCGCGTTGTTCGCGGAGAGCGACGTCGGCACGATCATCTGCACCTGGTACACGCTATACGAACCGGGGGGAAAACCCGCCGCTATCACTTGCGCCGTCGAACCGCCCATGGTCGCGCTAACGGTATTCTGCGCCGTATTGGGTTGAGGCCCCGCATACGGGTAGCCCGGGAGTTCGTACGTTTGCTGCTCAGCAGTGGCCAGAATGCCCAGCCCGCTCGCATTGACGCTGATCAGCTCTCCAGCTCCGGCAGGGTTCGAGGGCGTAATGGGTGAGTTCGGAGTAACGGCGCAGCAGGTAGCGCTCGTGTATGCGGTCAGTGTAAGGCTCGCACCGCTGCTGGTACTGGCAGAGATCGCTATACCATTCCCAGCCGCTCCGCCCTGTCGCGCGGTAAGGACCACGCGGGTAAACTGAGCGCCCGCAGCCGCCGTCACGTTGGGATCGTTCCCACCATTGATCGCCGAAATGAGACCGTTCACAACACTCGTGAGAGTATCGCCGCTCACCTCCGTGTAGCTATAACCCTTTCCGGCGATCGTAATGGTCGAGCTGTCCCCGGCTTTTGGGGTTCCGTCCACCGAGACAACCGCAGTTGGGTTACCAGGTTGATGAAAAGCAACTGCCGGCCAAGGCCGGATTTGATTTGGAGAGGACGGCGCGCTAAAGATGCCGGGATTCGCCGGCGCTATGTACACCGGAGTCGCATTGGTAACCGTGACACTTCCATCGCCGTGAACTGTGCGAACAAACACGCTCGCGCTGTTCGTGTCGACCACGAAGCTGAACGGCACCTGGCAAACGACCTTGGTCGGTGAAACACTCCAGATCGGCGTCGCGATCCCATTCATAAATACCTGAACTCCGCCGAGAGTCGTAGCCAATACGCCGCTGAAATTCGCCGTCACGCTCGTGTCCGCCAAGTCATTTCCATCGAGTTCCACGATCATGCCCGGAGCAGCCGTAGCGGCGGTTCCAGCCGATAGATAGGCTCCGGAGGCCGTGGCCGTTACGTCGGCTGAGTTGGAGGTCGTAGCAGCCAACGAGATCGCGTCGAACGCGAGATTTGTCGCCTTTGAGCTGAGATACACGGATGCCGTGCCCGGGCCGGCAAAAATGGCAATAACATTCGGGTCGCCGCTATTCGCGTTGATGGTACTGACCAGCCCCTGCGCCACGGTGTCGAGCGTGTCTGAACCCTTGATCGTGTACGTGTAGCCGGTCCCAGCGATGGTGACTGTCACCGTGTCGTTTGCTTTGATCGTGCCGGAAAGCGAGACGACGCCTTCCTGCCGGATAACTTCACTCGCCGCGTTGACTACCGAGTTGGCCCCTAGTTGCGGATTTCCTGCGGTAAAGACGAGCACGCGGTGGTTGTACGGGTCTGCTACATATAAATTCGTTCCGTCATACGCCAAAGCCTGCGGACTCGGAATGACGTTGACAGCGCCCGTATTCTCGACTGTGGTGGTAACGATGGTTTGCGTCCGGTTCGTGACTATATCAGTGGTAAAGTCGGGCTGCCCGAGCACACTGTCCGCGGTTGCTCCGCTCTTACTTGGGATTGCGCCAAAGATCAACACTCGGTCGTTCCCGCCGTCGGAAACGTAGAGCCGTATTCCATCGGAAATTGCGTACGTCGGGAAATTGAGAGAAGCAACGCACTGACCGATCGTCCCCGTGGGAGCGGAGCCACATACGGCCGAATTGTTGGGAATTCCGCCCGTCAGATCCGGTTGCCCCACCGCCACATCAGCGGGCGCACCGTTCGAGGTCGGGATCGAGTTCCAGATGAGGACGCGATTAAAGCCCAGATCGGCCACGAAGAGGTGGCTGCCATCCGAACTCACAGAGACCGGATTGCACAGCTCGTTAGCCGCCGCGACCTGGTTTCCCTTGGTGGGATTGCAAGCGGCCTGCCCACCAGTGTTGAAATTCGATTGCCCCAAAACAACATCCGCCGGCTGATTATTACTCGTAGGGATGCTGTTCCAGATCAAGATGCGGTAATTCTGCGTATCGGCAACAAACAGTTTTCCATTCTGGATCCAGATACCTTGGGGACCGCGCAGCGAGCTCGCCGTAGGTGGCACTGCCAAGTTGTGCGTTGTGAAATCCGGCTGTCCCAGGACAATATCCGACGGCTGATTGATCGAGAGCGGAATGGACTTCCAAATCAGCACGCGGTTGTTGTTCGTATCCGAAACGGCCAGAACCGTGCCGTCAGTCGCCACGCCGGTGGGGACCTGCATAGTCTGACTGCTCACAGCCTGCAGGCTTGTGGATGTGTAATCTGGCTGGCCAAGGACGTTGCTCGCCGAATAGCCGCAGAGGCGACACGTGGAATTGGATGAATTCTGAACCGCCAGATCGGCATCGGGCGCCGGGATCTGCGTGGTGTTGAACATTAGCACGCGATTATTGCTCGGAACAGAGCCCAGCAGGTTCGAATCCGCGACAAAGAGCTGGCCATTGGCATACGCCAGACCGGTGACACCCCCAATGACCTGCTGGCTCGCCGTACCAAAACCCGAAAAAGTCGTCTGGCCGATGACGGCGCGGGCCGCCTGTCCATTCACGTAAGTCTGTGCCTGAAGTGTGAGTGCGGAAAAGACGAAAAGAGAGACTGTTACAGTTCTCAAAACTAAACCCCTGGAACGAGCTAGTATAACGCGCGTTGGACGTAATTCTGCCGAAGCGAGTTTCCGCGTGAAGCTACTTTTCCAATTTGAAGGACTACTGTACGGTGACCGAAAGTGTCGTGGTATGGCTCAACACTCCAGCGGTAGCGGTAATCGTGATCGTACCAGTTTCAGGAACAGGCTGAACGCTTTCGGCGGTGCTGGAGCTGCTGCCGTCACCGCAACCAACTGCGACCGCTAAGCACAAGACTGCGAATCCGAGTCCGGCGGATTGGAGTCTCCTTTTGCCGTCCAGGAAGAGAATCAGGATGATTGTGATGAGAGCCACTCCACCAAAGAGCAGGCTGGCTTGAGGGCCCGCCGCGGACCAAGGGTTTGCCCCACGAAAGTGCCGAAGCGCGGCGGTCGCGGCTGCTGTTACGGTAACTGTTGCGGTGCCGGACGACGAAACGGTTCCAGGTACCGAACAAGTTACGTTGGCCAACGTAGTGGGGACGGTGCAGGAAAATGACACTGTTCCGGCGAAGTTGTTCATAGGCGTGACCTGCACAGCCGCCGTCCCCGAACCACCTGCGCTCAAAGTAACGCCAGTCGGGTTCACCGCAACCTGGAAGTCGGAGGCCCATTCATTGATTAAGTTATAGGCGTCGACGGATCCGAGTCCGGTCACCTGGTCATATCCAGCACCGGCCGTGTAGCCCATCACGAGTGAAGCCGGGCAATCGGGCGAGCCGGTTTTGCAGGGAACCTGATTATTTCCGGAAGTGATGTCGTGAAAGGCGTTCGTGGAGAACGAAGCCAGATTGTAAAGAGTCTGGTTGACATTGCCCTGGCTGCCACCCATTTTCTGGTTCAGGAGCGCCACAATACCAGCGAAGCTAGGGACTGTAGCGGAGGTGCCACCGATAACGTTCAGGGTGGTATCGGTATTACGGAAGCCGTTAACGCAACTGCCGCCCGAGCACACGAGGTATCCGTCATGCTGCGGCGAAGCCGCGAAGGCGAGATCGGGCACATCGCGGAATCCGTCCGAAGGGACGCCAGTTCCCCGCTGCCAGGACGGTTTCGATTCAAAGCTGCTCTTACCTCCGCCGCTGGCCGACAGAACTCCGGCGGCTGAACCACAGGGAAAAGCCGGTGTGGAGGAATCATTCCAGCCTACTTCGGGTATGTAAGAGAGAACAGAGCCGCTGTAACTGTTATTGCTAGAGTTCCAATAATTGCCGGTGCAGTCGTTCAATTCAGTACCGCCGACACCCGTTACATAGGGGCTGCTGGCGGGGAAGTCAACGGCGAGTCCGTGACTTGCCGTTGAGACACCCTGCGAAGAGGGACCCGTAGATTCCTCGCAATCGGCCGCGCCGTCGTCTCCGGACGCCGCCAGAACCGTCATTCCCTGCGCATTCGCCTGCTTGAAAATCGTATTCAGCGTATTGAGTTCCGCGCCGCCGATCGCCGACTCGCAGTTTCCATACGTGAGCACGAGTATCGACGCAACATTATTGGTGACGGCGTAGGTGGCCGATGTGAAAGCATCCTTCGAATTCACGTAGACGATCGTCGCATTCCGCGCCACTCCGCCGGCCCATTCGATATCGAGGTCTGCTTCGCTCTCATCCCCCGAATTGGTGCCGGGATCAGTACCATCGAGGATGACTTGAGGATCATGCGGCGGAAGACCTGCGGCGGATCGAAAAGCCTGTATGTCCTTCAATGCGATGTCACTCTGGCCCGCAACGGCTATCTTCTGCCCAGCGCCATCGATGCCGCTTCCGTATAAAGGCTGGATGTTGTAGATGGTGGCGAAATCATCGGGAACCAGGAAATGATTGCCGCTAATGCTGGAGGTAAAGTGAGGTTCGATGGAGGCGCGCGAGCGAATTACGCGAGGCTTGGGATGGAAATCGCTGAGCCCGCGAATGCCCTCGATCACACCCGACAACGGCTTTGGCAAAACGGGATCTTTCGCGTTTGCATAATGCTGTTCGCCATTTGCTTCGTATTGATGGATGGGCGTTTGAAACGCCGCCTGCACCTGTGCCGCAGTGCCGGAAAAGCTGATGGCGTTACGGCTTCGCGAGGCTTCGATATTAGTGAATCCAAGATTCTCCAACCACAACGTAATCTTTTGAATGTCGCTCTCGCTGACGCCGAAGCGGCTGGCGTACTGCTCGGGTGTGAGCCATTTGTGATATTCGCGGCTACCGCGAGTCTGCTGCGCCTGGAGCAAGCGGTCAAGATCGGCTTTCTGCGCCGTCGTCATCGCCAGATGAATGGTGATGCGCGGCATGGGAAGAGATGGGTCCACCGGGCCTAAATCGTGCGCTATTTGCACCATAGGATGGGTGTTCCCGGCCAGCGCAAAGCTGCGTCCATCCTCTATCTCGCCATGTATTCGTTGAGCGGCTTGCGCCTGCCGCGCGCCAACACCGAGAGCGCAAAGAGCGATGATCACCGCTCCGCGCTTTACTTCAAAACTGGTCACAGAACCTGCCTTTATTTTCAACAGTAATCCCGTTCGACGTATGGGCCAGAACCAAAGTTGCTGGTCCGAGGCTAATTCTCGTTAACGAGACTGCCATACACGTAGATTTGCTGCGATAAGCTCGTCGGCGTGCGGAACCAAATCTCTCGCCGGAACTTATTAACGGGCGCCGCTGCCCTTGCGCCGGGTTACGCGGTACTTTCGGCCCAAGGCTCACCCCTCGCCTTAGCCTACATTGGCACATACAGCTCGCCTCAGGGCCCGGAAGGCAGCGCAGGGCATGGCCGTGGCATTTATCTCTATGAGATGAATCCCCAAACCGGCGAGCTGGGGCAGCGCGAGTTATTCGCCACTGATGCGAATCCATCATGGTTAGCCCTCAATCCGGATAAAACGCGCCTCTATTCGGCAAATGAGATCACGAATTTCGACGGATCGTCTGGTTCGGTGACGGCCTGGTCCGTCCATCAATCCAGCGGCAAATTGACCAGCGTTAGTACAGTCAGCTCCGAAGGCGCGGGGCCGGCCCATTTGAGCGTGCATCCTTCAGGCCGTTACATCTTTGTGGCTAATTACGCAGGCGGAACGGTCGCGGTGCTTCCGATCGAAGCGAATGGAAGACTCGGCCGCGCAACGGACGTTAAGGCCGACCAAGGTTCACCTGGACCGAAGCAACCGACGAGCGCGCCGCCCGGAAGCTTTGCCATCAGCGGACATGATCATCCCCATGCGCACATGGTCGAATCCGATCCCACGGGCCGGTTTGTGCTTGCCGCCGATTTGGCCTTGGACCGGATCTACATTTGGCGTTTCGATCCGGATCGCGGAAAGCTTACTGCGAGTGATCCCGCCTGGGTTTCGCTTCCGCCGGGAGACGGGCCCCGGCATTTTGTTTTTCATCCGAACGGGCGCTGGTTTTACTCGCTCCAGGAAGAGAGTTCAACCTTGGCTGCATTTGACTACGACAACGGGAAGCTCGCCGCGAAGCAGACTCTCTCGACTCTGGCCAAAGGGTTTGCAGGTACGAACTTCACATCGGAAGTTTCCATTTCTTCAAGCGGCCGCTTTCTCTACGCCGCCAACCGGCTGCACGACACAATAGCCTTCTTTTCGATCGATGCATCGGGAAGGCTTGCCTGGATTGGAGAGGAGTGGACCCGAGGCGATTATCCGCGCAGCTTCAGTTTCGATCCTACTGGACGGTTTCTCTACTGCTGTAATCAGCGAAGCGATTGCGTTACCTGTTTCCGCGTCAATAGCGAGACAGGAGCGCTTTCGTTCACCGGACAGTACACGCCTATCGGCACCCCGGCGCGCATCGTATTCCTGCGCTGAAGCCTCAGGCGAGCATTTGGTTCGTGACGTTTCCGGCGATATCCGTCAGCCGGAAGTGCCGGCCCTGGAACTTGTACGTCAGGCGGGTGTGATCAATGCCGAGGCAGTGCAGCACCGTCGCCTGAATGTCGTGGATCGGGACGGGATCGGACACCACGTTATAGGAGAAGTCGTCCGTTTCTCCGAGAACAAAACCGCGTTTGATTCCCCCGCCGGCGAACCACATCGCGAAACAGCGCGGATGATGATCCCGGCCATAGTTGGTTTCGGTAAGGTGACCTTGGCAGTAAACAGTTCGCCCGAATTCCCCGCCCCAGATCACAAGCGTGTCGTCCAGCAGTCCGCGCTGCTTCAGGTCCGTAATGAGCGCGGCGGAAGCCTGATCCGTTCCCTGGCACTGCAACGCGAGATCGCGAGGAAGATCATTATGCTGATCCCATCCACGATGGTAGAGCTGCACGAAGCGCACTCCGCGTTCCGTCAAGCGGCGAGCCATCAGACAATTTGCGGCATACGTTCCAGGTTTGCGCGAATCGGGTCCGTAGAGTTGAAATGTGCTCTCGGGCTCCTTCGAGAGATCGGTCAATTCCGGCACGGACGTTTGCATCCGGTAGGCCATTTCGTACTGAGAAATGCGGGCGGCAATCTCGGGATCGCCATACGATCGTTCGGTGATCTCGTTTAGCTCATGTACGCTGTCGAGCATGGCGCGGCGCGTTTCGGCATCAATCCCCTCCGGATTCGCCAGGAACAGAACCGGATCGCCGGAGGCGCGGAACCGCACGCCCTGATATTTGGACGGCATGAAGCCGCTCGACCACAGCCTCGTGAAGAGGGGCTGATCGCGGTTGATCGCGTTGGCTTGCGAGATGAGCACAACGAAAGCCGGAAGGTTTTGATTTTCGCTGCCAAGCCCGTAGCTCACCCAAGAGCCCAGACTCGGGCGGCCTGGTTGCATGAAGCCGGTCTGTATGAAGGTAATCGCGGGGTCGTGGTTAATGGCATCCGTGTTAACGGTCTTGATGAGAGTGATCTCGTCGATGATCTTCGCGGTGTGCGGCAGCAGCTCGCTGATGCAGGTGCCATTTTCACCTGCCCGATTGAATTTGAAAATCGAAGGAGCGACCGGCAGCGAATTCTGTCCGGATGTCATTCCAGTGATCCGCTGTCCCTGCCGCACCGAATCCGGCAGTTCCGTCCCTGACAACGCTTTCAGTTTCGGCTTGTAATCGAAGAGGTCAATCTGGGAGGGCGCGCCCGATTGATGCAGAAAGATCACACGTTTCGCGGTCGGCGCGAAATGCGGCAGATCGGGGAGACCTCCAAACTTTGCCGCCGTTCCCGGCGCAAAATCGATGTGCGGCGAATCGGCGAACAGTTTTGGATTCAGCAGCGACGCGAGCGCGGCCACGCCGATCCCAGTGCTCGCGCGCCCGAAAAGCTGCCTGCGGGTGAGAATTACTTTGCGTTCGCGAATCGGGTCCATGTACTCACTCAATTCTTAGTAATTGTCTCGTCCATGTTGAGAATGGTGCTGGCAACCAAGGTCCAGGCCGCGAGATCCGAAGGGCGAATGCTCGCATCCGGCTTCGATTCTCCCACCGCTAGAAGCTTCTCAGCGGCTTTGTTATCGGCCGAGTAATGCGCGGCTTCTTTCTCGTACAGCTTATCGAGTATCCCGAGTTCCTGCGCCGTGGGATCACGGTCCGTTGCCAGCCGGAACACGTAACGCACGCGGGCGTTCTCGTCCGATCCGCCTTCTTTCAGATCCCGTTGGGCCAGGACGCGTGCCGCTTCGACGTAAGTCGGGTCATTCAGCAGGACAAGAGCCTGGAGAGGAGTGTTCGTCAGCGTTCGCCGGGCGGTGCATTTCTCGCGGTCGGGCGCATCAAACGTGTTCAGCGTGGGATATGGCACGGAACGCTTCCAGAAGGTGTACATGCTGCGGCGGTACAGATCCTCCCCATGGCCCTGAACATACGTTTGAGCCGAGAAATCGCCGCCGAAAGCCATCTCTTCCCAGAGCCCTTTCGGCTGATACGGAAGCACGCTCGGGCCGCCGATTTTGCCATTGAGCAGCCCGCTGATCGCGAGCGCATTATCGCGGATCATCTCAGCAGGCAAACGAAAGCGAGGGCCACGCGCGAGCAGGCGATTCTCCGGATCTTTTTCCAGTAACTCCGGAGTGACGGACGAAGACTGACGATACGCGGCGGACGTTACGATGAGCCGCTGCATCGCCTTTACATCCCAATGCGTTCGGATGAATTCGGTCGCCAGCCAATCCAGCAACTCCTGATTGCTGGGCGGATCGCCTTGCGAGCCGAAATCGCCGCTCGTCTTTACGAGGCCAATACCGAAATACATCTGCCACAAATAGTTAACTGCGACGCGAGCCGTTAGCGGATTGCCAGGATCGACCAGCCATTTCGCCAGTGTCAGCCGGTTGCGTGGCGCATCGCGAGGTAGCGGCGGCAAAACGGCAGGAGTATTCGGGTCGACCTTATCGGCGCGGTTGCGATAGTCGCCGCGCCGCAGAACGAACGTGTCTCGCGGCTTCTCCATCTCCGACATAATCATCGTGGAAGGAATCTCGCGATTGAGCTGATCGAGCCCGCGGTTCAGTGTCTCGTAATCGGTATTGAGCTGCTTTTCGGATGCGTTCCCCACTTCGGCCAGGAAATACTTTCGTACCCATTTCTTTTGGTCATCGGATCGGCGCTCAACGGGAATCGCCAAAATTCCGTGAAGTGGACGCATCAATCCGATTTCGAGGGCGTCATTCGCATAGAGGCGGCGATTGTAGAAACGCAGATCCGCCAATTGGCCCTTAAACGGCGTGCCCCAATCCTTATTACCGGCCTGCAGGTCGCCTTCGCGGAACGATGCCGCCGCCAGACTATCGCAGACGATCTCGGTGGTGACGCTATGGCCATCTATATAGATCTGAATTCCTTTCGCTTTCGCCGATCCGTCATAGGCGATAGCGACATGGTTCCATTCCTCGAGCGTCACTCCGGCCTGCGATTTCACTTCGATTCCGGACGACGGGCCGTCATTTCGGAGTCGCACAATGACGTTGCACGTCTTCTTCTGGCAATAGTCGATAGCGATTTCATAACCCGGCCCCTCTTTCGGCGATTTCGCATAACGCTGCAGGGCCGCCATCCCGGAGGGTCCGTCCGCTTTGATCCAGAACGCGATAGTGAAGGGCTGGCGGGAGTCGAACGATCCGGCTGAGCCGAAGGAAACATGCGGCTCTTCATCGAGATTGGCCGCGCGCCCGACGCGGCCGTCGGTGTACGTCAATTTGCCGCTGATAACCTTGCCCGCGGCATCTGTCCGAAGGCGATTCGAGAGCGAGTCCTCGAACGCGAACTCGTCCGTGAGTCCTGCAGTTACGTCTGAAACGGCGGTCGAACGCTCCTCTTGCTCCCAGGCATTCTGCGCCACCGCGATTTTTTCATCCTGCTTTTTGATGGCCTCGAGCAGCGCTTGCTTCATGTCGGCTTGCTGCTTGTTCGGCAATTGGAGAAAGGGCTTGGCGTTGCCTTTGTAGCCGTCCAGCCCTTCTTCCGGGATGCTGTTAAAGAACGCGCCGAAGCTGTAGAAATCCTTTTGCGTGAGTGGATCGTATTTGTGATCGTGACAGCGCGCGCAGCCCAGCGTAACGCCGAGCCAAGTCGTCGAAGTAGCCTCGATCCGATCGACGATGTATTCGTTCTGGTATTCTTCCGGAATCGCGCCGCCTTCGAAGTTGATCATGTGATTGCGGTTGAAGCCTGTCGCGATAGTCTGCGCCTGCGTCGGGTGCGGCAGCATATCTCCCGCGATCTGCTCGACGGTGAACTCGTCGTACGGCATGTTGCGATTGAATGCGTTAATGACCCAATCGCGCCACGGCCACATCTCACGGGCACTGTCGATGTGGTAGCCGTGCGAATCGGCGTAACGCGCGAGATCAAGCCATTGCATCGCCATGCGCTCGCCGTAGTGAGGCGAAGCAAGCAAACGGTCCACAACCTTTTTATACGCATTCGACGATTGGTCGTCGAGGAACGCCTTTAGCTCCGCGGGAGTGGGCGGCAACCCTGTGAGGTCGAAAGTGACGCGCCGCAGGAGGATTGCTTTATCGGCTTCGGGTGAAGGATGAAGCCCCTGTTGTTCGAGCTTGGCGAGAATGAACCGGTCAATCGGGGTGCGCGCCCAATGCTCATCTTTAATAGCCGGCAACTCCGGCCGCTTTGGGGGAATAAACGACCAATGCGATTCCCACTTGGCTCCCTGATCTATCCAATTCTTTATGGTTTCGATCTGCGCCGAGGTAAGCTTTCGGCCTGAGTAAGTAGGAGGCATCCGCAGCGCCTCGTTCGGATTGCTGATCTTCAGATACATCTTGCTTTCGGCGGAGTTGCCGGGCACAATTACCCCGGGCTTGCCAAAAGCGCCCTCTTTGGTATCGAAGTGAAGACCCGCCATGCGATGCATTTCATCCGGACCGTGGCAGGCAAAGCAGTTGTCGGAAAGGATCGGCCTGACCTGGCGGTCAAAATCCACTGCTGGTGTTGCAGCGAAATCAGAAGCGGAAGCGAACGAAAGCAGGAAAAAAGCAGAGGCGAAAAATCTCATTTCAAACGCCGCCGGCACGTTTGGACAGAGCGGTCAGGGCAAGCCGGTGTGGGTTCAGTATATCGAAGGATAGAAGACCGCGACCGCGAAATGCGACAGCCCGGGCCACGAGTACCTTCTTAAAGAATTGAGATTCTGCGCTTTATACTTCAAACATGAAATTCCGAATTGTGCTCGAGTTCGATCCCGAAACGGGCAGTTACTCAGCTGTCTGTCCCGAAGTCCCAGGTTGCGCTTCGGCCGGCGACACAGAAGACGAGGTACGGCAGAACATAGAAGAGGCAATTAGGCTTTATCTCGCACCGACTGACATCGACTTGCACAAGGATGCCAGGCTGTTTGAAGTCCTGATCGGGTGAGAACTTCGGGAGTACCCAAGACTGGGGCTACTCGGTATTGACCACTTCGGGCGATGAATACTCGGGCTCACCTATATCTTGCGCCGTCGGTTCGGCCCGACCCCGTCGAGATTTAAAGCCACGTAGCGGAAGACGCCCGCGAAGCGCGAAATAGGGCGGATCGGAGGAAAGGAACTGATCCGCCCTTGAGGTGATTCGCGCTTCTCTGTTATTCAGACGATCCAAACGAAGATTTCGCCCAGGCAGGCAGTGGAAGGAATCGCGATGCTCAAATCACAGCGTGCCCGGCTCTTGGTTCGATTTGCCGAAGTTCAAATTGAGCCACCCACAATCGGCACAGCCCCATACCGGGCGAAGCTAAGGCGAAACGCAACTCTCTCGGCCGCGTCTCCCCTGTTAGGAGATACAGATGTCTGTCAGCGATCTTCGACAAAGCCCAATGATGAACCACATTTTGGAGAGTCTGGAGCGAAATGAAGATATCGGCCATTACGGGAGGCTAGTGTTCGTGATGGTGGGCCAGTATTTCTTATCAGAAGAGGAAATTCTGGAACTGCTTACGAAAGACCGTGACTGTGATGAGGAAAAAGCTCGCGGCATCCTGAAACAAGTGAAGGCTCACGGCTATAATCCGCCCAAGCCGGATCGCATTCTCGCCTGGATGCAGGAACAGGAGTTCCCCATCTGCGAGACGGCCGAGCACGACAAGAACGGGTGTAACGTTTACAAGTCGCTCAAGTTTCCACCCGAAGTGTACGAGCGTATCGCCACTTATTATCAGGACTCGCGTTGAGTGCACCGAAGCGCTCCCTACGATCACAACGATCCGCGACAATTTCCAAATCGCCATTTCGTAGCGCTGCATTACTTTACAGTCAGTTTTCAAATCCGCCTGCGCCAAGCCCTACTTCTTCGCGTGCTACTTTTCTCCGAGACTCTTATATGTCCTCTCCCTCCGTTAATCCGGAACTCTTAGACGAATTCACTCCCGAATTCATCGCCGAAGCCAACGCGCTGCGCGAAAAGGTCGAGCGCAAAGCCGGCCTCCTTCATTCAGAATCACCCGATTCCGAGCCGGAAGAATCAGCGACCTATCCCGGCGCCGCCACGGAACTCGATTGGCAACCACGACCGGCAGGCAGCCGGCGCGTGTCCCCGGCCCAACTCGCCGCCAATCGTGCCAATTCCCAGCTATCCTGCGGGCCAAGATCAGCGGCCGGTAAAGAGACCGTCTCCTTCAACGCCTTCCGCCACGGCCTCACTGGACGCTTCAAAATCATGCCGTACGAGAGCGAACCGGATTACCAGGAACTACTCGATGGTCTCCGCGACGAGCACCGGCCTGCCACTCCCACCGAACACTTACTCCTCAATCGCATGGCCGAGCATTACTGGTTGTCCCAACGCGCTCTCTATCTCCAGGGCGTCTGCTTCAACGAATTCGGCGGTTGCGACAGCGACGCGCGCCTCGCGCTCTATCTCCGCTACCAAACCACCCACGAGCGCGCGTTCCATCGATGCCTCAACGAGCTGCTAAAGCTTAGAACAGAAAGGCGCAAAGAGCAAAATGGCTTTGTTTCGCAGCAGCAGAAACTAGCCGATCAAGCCCGCCGCGAAGCCCGCGAAAATCGGCAGCAGGAACGTCACAAATGGGCCGTGCTACTCGATCAAGCCAAACTCGACCATCAAAAATTGCGCAACATGCAGCTTCCGGGTAGCGACAAACTGCTGAGTAACGCCGCCTAGCTAGCGCAAAGGGCGCGGATGCGCGCCGAGATACAGCAAAGCAACTCCGCCGTCCTTCGCTCGGCGCGCTTGATCCCGCGCCCGTTTTGCGCGAGTTGCTCAGAAGACCAAAATTCGTGGCGCGGACCGGCGCTTTTTGCCGCCTGCGTCCCTCGATTGTTCATGCTGTCAAATCTTGGGGCAATTGAGTTGCGCCGGTTTGGGTTCAGCGGCGATACACTGACGATGACGACCCGCCAAAAAGCAGTTTCAGAGGTGGCAAATGGCAGACGAGGAGATGGAAGAATTTTCGGAACAGGGAGCAAGTGCGGCACCTGAGGAGACCGGGAATGGGCAGGTGGTCTCCTCCGAGTGGTCCGTCGAGGAGAGCGATGAGACCACCGCCATAGTCGACGAAGGCCCAGCAGTACGGGAGCCGGCGCACTCTCTACCTTTTCCAGTTGTCGGGATCGGCGGTTCTGCAGGCGGGATAGAAGCCTATATAGAGGTGTTCCGGAACCTCCCAAACAACACCGGGATGGCGTTCGTCCTCATCCCGCACCTGATGGCCGACCAAAGGAGCCACCTTCGAGAAATCATCGCGCGGCACACCTCCATGCCGGCGATCAGCATTGAGACCGGGATTCGCCCCAAACCGAACCAAGTCTACCTTCTTCCGCCGAATGCCCAAGTCTCGCTACAGAACGGACTCTTCCACCTGGAAGAGCGATCCGGCGAGGGACATTTCCACCCCATCGATTTCTTCTTTCAATCTCTCGCCGCCGAGCAGAAGAACCTCGCCATCGGCGTGGTGCTGTCCGGAATGGATGCGGACGGCACAATCGGATTAAAAACGATACGAGGCGAGGGCGGGATCGCAATTGTTCAAGCGCCGGAGACAGCCCGGTTCCCCGAGATGCCTCGGAGCAGCATCTCCGCCGATCACGTCGATGTCATTGTGCCGCCCGACCAGGTCGGCCTGCACCTTGCGGAACTGGCGAAGCGGCAGCAGAGTCCCGAGCTGCGACAACTCGAGGAAGGAAGCGCGCCTCCGCACGAAGACAAGTACTTCGGCCGCATTCTGAAAATATTGAAAGGGGTTTCGGGGGTCGATTTCCGCCTTTACAAGCCGAACACCCTCAGGCGGCGCATTGCTCGGCGGATGTTGATGCACCGGACCGATACGCTCGCGGATTATCTTGCATTTGTGCAGGCAAATTCCAAAGAACTGTACGAATTGCAAGATGACATTCTGATCAGCGTCACGCGATTCTTCCGCGACCCGGAGGTGTTCGAAGCTTTTAAGGATGTGGTGCTGCCGCAAATCCTCGATAACCGCAGCTCCGATCAGCAAGTGCGCATTTGGGTGACCGGCTGCTCCTCGGGCGAGGAAGTGTACTCTCTCGCGATTAGCCTTCTCGAACACCTGACCGGGAAGGCAGTGGAACCGCCGATCCAGATCTTCGGCACGGACGCGAGCGAACGTAGCGTTCAGAGAGCACGTCTAGGCATCTATCCTGAAACGATTGCGAATGAAGTATCGCCAGAGCGGCTGCGGCGCTTTTTCAATAAAACGGAGAAGGGGTACCAGGTTGCGAAGCGGATTCGCGATATCTGCATCTTTGCGCGGCAGAATCTCTGCCACGATCCGCCCTTTTCACGACTGGACCTGATCAGTTGCCGCAACGTGCTGATCTACTTCGGTTCCCAGTTGCAAAGGCAACTAATCCCCACCTTCCATTACGCGCTTCGCCCCGATGGCTTCTTATTGCTGGGCAGCTCGGAGACGATTCGGGAATTTACCGATCTTTTCAGTCTGATTGATCGTAAGAACAAGATTTATTCGAAAATCGGAGCGACGCCCCCGCGAGCATTGCTGGAGACGGGGCCGCGCGGGTTCCTTCCCGATCTGGCAATCGAGCCGCCACTGTTATCCGGAGAGAATTTCAGCGAGATCGAGCTGCAGCGAACGGCGGACCGGATCGTACTGGCGCGCTATAGCCCACCCGGCGTCATCGTTAACGACAAGCTGGAGATCCTTCAGTCTCGCGGACATACCAGCCCCTTTCTCGAATTGGGAGCGGGAGCTGCTTCGTTGCATTTGGGGCGGATGGCGCGAGAGGACATCGCTCCCCAAGTCACCGCGGCAGTGAAGAAAGCCATCGAACAGGATTCACCGGTTCAGGTGCAGGGACTGCGTGTTCACGACAACAGTCACGCCCGCGAACTGACGCTCGAAGTACTGCCGATGCACAACCTGAGCTCGCGAAGGAGGTCCTACCTGGTCCTGTTCATACCCACGCAGGGGGCGCCAGCCAGCGCCGGCGTGGCAAGCGCAGCGGAACCTTCGACGGAATTAAAGGAAAGAGACAGGGATCCGGAGGTTGCGCATCTGCGACACGATCTCTCCTCAACGAGGTTGTATCTGCAATCGCTGCTCGAGGAGCGCGATGCCCGGAACCAGGAACTCGTTTCAGCAAACGAAGAGATACAGTCGGCCAACGAGGAACTGCAGAGCACCAATGAAGAGCTGGAGACGACGAAGGAAGAAGTGCAGAGCTCGAACGAAGAGCTGGAAACGCTAAACGACGAGCTGCAAAACCGGAATGCGGTGCTGACTCAGGCCAGCAATGATCTCTCGAACCTGCTGAACAGCGTAAATCTACCTGTGCTCATGCTGAGCAGCGATTTCAGCATCCGGCATTTCACGCCGCAAACGCAGCGCCTGATGAACGTCCGAACAAGCGATATTGGCCGGCCATTTGGTGATATCCGCCTGAATCTGAACGTCGATAATCTGGAGCCCCTTTTCGCGGAGGTCCTGGACACGCTGGGGCCACGCGAGATTGAGGTGCAGGATCGCGATGGGCGCTGGTACCTGCTGCGGGTGCGGCCGTATCGGACGACGGAGAACAAGATCGACGGACTAGTGATGGCGGTGTTAGACATCGACCAAGTCCGCCGTGCCCAGCAGGAACTGAGGGAAGCGCGCGACTTCGCCCGATCCATCATCGAGAGCATTCCGCTGCCGCTGGTGGTGGTCGATTCAGATTTCCGGATTCGCTCGACGAACGAAGCGTTTTGCACGCTGGGGGGCTTGAGCGGCGAGGCACTCGATCAGCGCTCGTTGCTTGATCTGACAGCGCGCCTGTGGGGCGTGGAAGAGCCGCTCAGCTCGCGGATAAGAGGATTGCGCGATAACACGAAATCCGGCCGCAGCTTCGAACTCGAACACAAGACGTCCGGTGAGAATCCGAAGATTTTCCTGATTCGGGGGCGGGTGCTGAAACCGGATGGCGAGCAGTTTCTGCTTGTCACGTTCGAGGACATAACAGCCCATAAAGAAATGGAGCTTCTGCTGAAAGCGGACACCACACGGCTGGCGGGCGAGGCCGAGTCAGCAACGAAAGCGCTGGGCCGCAGCAGGGAGGAATTACGCGCCTTGGCCGGCAGTCTTATGTCTTCTCAGGAAGACGAAGGGCGACGGCTGGCGCGAGAGTTGCACGACGATATCAGCCAGCGACTAGCGGCCCTGAGCATGTGGGGAGACAAGGCGTTAGCAAATATCGAGACGGATCCGGCGGCTGCGCGCCAGGAGTTAGAGAAGACCTTGACGCAGCTAGCAGAACTCTCGGAAGACGTACGCCTGCTCTCTCATCGCCTCCATCCGTCGGCAATTGAAGATCTTGGGTTAGCAACCGCGCTGCGATCGCTTACTGAAGAATTCGGCGAGCGCGAGGACATGATTACAACATTCTCCTGTCGAGATGTGCCTGAGACGCTGCCGGTAGAAGTCGCGACAGGGCTGTACCGTATTGCGCAGGAGGCGTTTCGGAACGTCGCGAAGCACGCCGGCAAGACTCACGTAAAGGTATCGCTGACTGGAAAAAATGGTGGTGTGGAATTGCAGGTAGCCGACGCCGGCAAAGGATTTGACCCGGAACAGAAGCATTCGGGCTTGGGTCTCACCAGCATCAGGGAACGGGCGCGCCTCATCGGGGCGACTCTCAACATTCAGTCGAGTTTGGGCGAAGGCACAAAGGTCACAGTCTTCGCGCCCGTGCCAGCCGGGTAGAATTTCGGGTTTCCGATCATGCCAAAACACGACATCTTCGCCATAGGAGCTTCGGCTGGCGGCGTGGAGGCGCTGGAAAAGCTTGTCGCACAACTACCGGCCGATTTTCCGGGGGCTCTTCTTGTAGTGCTGCATCTCCTACCACGCACGCGAAGTTTTCTACCGGGGCTATTGACGAGAGCTGGGCGCCTACCAGCGACCCATCCGGGCGATGGCGAAAAGGTCGAACAGGGAAGGATCTATGTCGCTCCTCCCGATTATCACCTGGTGATCGAGCGCGATCACATCCACTTGAGTTTGGGTCCCAAGGAGCAACATCACCGGCCGTGCATTAACGTTTTATTCCGATCGGCGGCCTTGGCCTACGGCGGGCGGGTCGCAGGGATTGTGCTTACTGGCGAACTGGACGATGGAACGGCTGGACTATGGGAGATCAAGCGCCGGGGCGGAATCGCCGTTGTTCAGAACCCGGAAACCGCGGCTTTTCCGTCCATGCCGCTCAGCGCACTGCGAGAGGTTGAGGCAGACTACGTCGCGGATATTAGCGAGATGGGACCGGTTTTCACTCGCGTGGCAGCGGGTGAAATTGAACACAAACGTGCTGAAGTTGAAGGTGCGAAAGTGGAACCGCAGCTAACTGATCTAACATGCCCCGATTGTCGAGGGACGATCTGGGAGGTGCCGCGTGGCAGAGTCAAGGAATATCGGTGCCGCGTCGGCCACACGTTTTCAGCAAAGAGCATGCTGTCCGAGCACTTTGCCGCTCAAGAGAAGGCACTCTACGCCGCCATTGTGGCTTTGGAGGAAGGCGCCTCTCTTGCTACACGGCTGGCAGACGAGTTTGAACCATCTCTAGGCCATCGATTGCGCGACGAAGCCAGGGAGCGAGACGCGCAGGCGGAGGCTCTTCGCCATATGTTGAAGGAACGCTCGTCCTTCAGCCTGGATTAGAAGGACGGCGGGCCCAGGCTGGCTAGATTTCCCAGTTGACGGTGGTGCTCCCCGAATGCTTCGATAAAGACGGCGAGCCGTGCCCGCAAGTGCGGTTTCAGAAAGGCATTGTTCTGAACCGTTGCAGAGTGGTGATTATCGATGACGACCCAACGATTCGCATCGGTCTGCGCAGCATCCTTGAAAGCTTTGGGATCGAGATTGCTGCGGAGGCGGATAACGGACGTTCGGGAATCGAGCAGACGCAGCGCTTCTCCCCGGACGTGATTCTGCTGGATGTTTCGATGCCTGAAATGGGAGGATTCGCGGCAGCGCGAGAGCTCCACGTGCTCGCACCGAACCTTCGGATCATTTTCGTGACCCAGTACAGCGACGCGGCGTATGTCGAGAAGGCCTTCGAAGTGGGAGCGTCCGGATATGTGCTGAAGGGGACTGCAGCCAGGGAGTTAGCAGAGGCAATGGACGTGGTTCTTGCGGGAGGGACATTCGTCTCGCCGGGGGCTCGATGTCTAAGAGGGAAGGCCTATTAATGCTATTTCGAATTCTTTGTGGAGACGCGCCGTCCTAGTAGAAACCCCACTGCCGTTGCTAGCAGGAGAGCGGGCCGTGGCTTCGGATGAATTGCTGGATGGCTCTCTGGCGTAAATTCGCCTACGTTCCGGGCGGCCGAGGCACTCGGTTCCAACTGCTGCTGTGGTTTCGATGGAGCTGGACGAACGCTTGCGCGCTGAGCAGCGGCGGTTGCACCCTGGTCCGCATAAACACGCGTGAACTCAGCGCCAAAAAAGAAGATCTGAGCTGAGTAATAGACCCAGACAATTACAGCCACGAGCGATCCGGCGGCGCCATAAGCCGAGCCAACACTTGCCTTGCCCAGGTAGAGTCCGAGGAGCATCTTTCCCACCGTGAACAGGATCGCTGTCCCGATGGCCCCCACCCAGACATCCCGCCACGAGATAGCTCGAGCGGGCACAAACTTGAATAACAGCGCAAACAGAAGGGTAATTACGGCGAACGATATAGCAAAGTTGATGATCTCGAACACGAAAGCCGGAAGCGGAATCAGCCCGCTGAAAAATTTGCCCAGCACTGCCAGCCCAGCGCTGATGATCAGTGAAACGAGCAGCAGAAATCCGACTGAGAGAACCATGCCGAATGAAAACAGCCGTTCCTTAACCATGCCCTTCAACCCGGATGCGTTCTTAGGCTCGGCGTCCCAAATAATGTTCAAAGCGTCGCGCAATTCCGTGAATACTCCGGAAGCTCCGAAGAGCAAGGTTACGAATGCAATCACGCTGGCGAGTACTCCAGATGAAGGCTTCTGCGCATGTGTCAGCAGGGACTTCACCGCGTCCGCTCCGCGGTCTCCAATCATCCCTCTAGACTGATCGATGAGGCTATGCTGTGCTTTTTGCGGGTCGAATACCAAGGCGATCACGGCGACGGTCAACACGAGAAGCGGAGCAAACGAAAGAAGCGTGTAGAACGCCACGGACGCACCCAACCGGGGAGCGTGGTGATCGCTCCACTTGGTATAGGTTGTTTTTAACAACGAAACCGCGGTTCCAACGCGCATGATCAATCACCCCGAATTCTTGCGAGCATCGATGGCCTGTTGCACGCGCTTTACGGCTCTCGCAGGCCCATGCACGCCGGTTACTTTGAATTTCTTCCCGCGGCTTTTGTTGTAGGAGATAAAGAATTGCTCTACCTGATCGAGCAGAGATTGGTTTAGGTCTCCGATGGACTGCAGGTCTTCGTGGCTATAAGAGTGCATAGCCACGCTCACAAGGCGATCGTTCTCGACCGTCTTGTTCCCGTCGGTCTGTTGGGCTTCAATGACCCCTATCAAACGGACGGTCAGAACACATCCGACGTGCGCTGGTTCATCCATCAGGATCATCGCGTCGAGTGGATCCCCGTCCGCCGCAACCGTAGAAGGAACGAAACCGAAATCGAACGGAAAGCTTAGTCCCTCGGGGAGCAGGCCACCGAGGGTGAACGCCTCAACCTTAGGGTCATAGTCGAACTTATTGCGGCGACCCTTGGGGGTCTCGACGACGACCCGGCATTCTCTCTTCTTTTTGTCGAACTCGTGCGAAAGGCTTGCCAGATCCATGTTTGGCGGCTTTATACGCTGCCCACAGATCGGGCCTCCGGCCGAGAAACATCGACACCTCCGCCCAGGCGTTTTTCCTGCGCTGTTTTCTGGACCTGTTCCCTGAAACCGGGTATGAGCTGTCCCAGGAAATCTTGAAACGTATTTGCCGCTACGCCGATCATGGCGCCTTTGATGTTGTCGAATGTCTCGAGCGCCTTGTTCTTTTGCAGCTCTGTGCCGCGGCGATGTTCGTATTCGTGGACGCCGTCACCCGCCCTGGCATAATGCGGTCTGGATCTCGACTTCCTGCCGCTCAGTGAAGCCAGGAGCAATCCGCCGCCAGCGGCGACGCCGAGCATCAGCATCGGCCTCTTCTGAAACTGAAGACGCCAGTCAGTGACTTCCTGCACTTTGGATTGCAGCTCGTTCAAATTCCGCCCGAGTTGTCCCCTTTCGGTTACAATCTCTCGTTCTATTTGGTCTGACTTTTCACCCATTCCACGTTCTCCTTCATAGTCTCCACCGTCTTTTCCGGTGTGGCGTGAACAGTCTTGAAACGTTTCTTGCCCGCCACCAGCAGGATTGCGGTTACGGCGCCCATGACTGCGAACAGTAGGAGGGCCGCACCCCAGATAGGCATAACCGTTGCAAGCGCGTAGACGATAGTCAGCAGCAACAACCAAATTGTGAACAGAGCCGCCACAGCCCCGCCGGCCATCATGGCTCCGGCTCGGCCGGCTTTTGCCGCTTCCTCAGTTACTTCCGCTTTGGCTAATCGGACTTCCGAACGAATGATCGTCTGTACATTCGCGAGGATGTCTTGCAAGACATCCGCAATGGACCTGCTACTTTCGCCAGTCATGTTCGACCCCCCAATCGAGTCGAAACTGCTAGTCCTCGCGGAACGCACGTCCGATCAGGAAACCAATAGCGGCAGCAATCAGTAGTGACGGTCCGGGATTGCGCTTTACGACATCTTCGACGTCCGTGAGCATCGCCCTGACATCGTGCTCTCGGATATAGCCCGCGGTTGATTCGAGTTTGTCCGCAGCAGAATGCGCCACGCTTCTTACCGTTTCACCCCCAGGGAGATTTTCCGCTTTCTCGTGAATGGTTGCGGCCGCGTTTTCCAGCGCATCGGCAGCCGGTCCGCGCTTTTCATCGACCTTGTCCGTGGCCTGCCGTCCGACGTCGGAGACCTTTTGCTTAGCAGTTGCGGCGGCGTCGCTCACTTTGTCTTTCACAGTCTGAGTGGTGTCGTCCAGCGTATCCGAGACACCCCCGGTAGATGTTACAGCTCTAGTTCCCATTCATTTCCTCCAGTAAGAGTAAGTCACCCTCGCTACTGTTGACTTGCCTGGATGGAAATCGTTGCTGACGAGAGTTACTGATGCTTAGCGATGTACGAACTATTGACAGAGGCAGCAAAAAGGCGCGACACTGAAGAACTTGAATTCCACAGGGATCGTGCAGGACCTTCGTTACGCAATGCGAATGTTTGCGCGAACGCCGGTGTTCACAGCCATTGCGGTATTGTCGCTGGCCTTAGGCATCGGCGGCAATGCGGCGATGTTCAGTCTCGTGAACACGCTTTTGATTCGCCCCTTGCCTTACTCTCAGCCGGATCGCCTCGTGCGCATCACAGGAATTTACCCGCGCGCGGCTGTTCCGTTCTTTCAGCAGCAGAGCCGTAGTCTGGCCGTCGCCGCCGTCAGCACGGGTTCTGAATTGAACCTCACCGGAGAGGGATCGGCAAGTCGAGCGTTTGCAAGCCGCACGTCCGCGAATTTCCTTCGCGTTTTGGGAGCTTCGGTAGAGAAGGGGCGGGGATTTAAGGACGGCGAGGATCTCCCCGGACGTGATGGAGTTGTCATCATCAGTCATTCGTTCTGGAAAGAGCGGTTCGGGAGCGACCCCGCAATTTTGGGGCGCGTCATCACGCTGAATGGTACACATCGGCAAATCGTCGGCGTGATGAAGGAGGACTTCAGTTATCCCTCGTCGAAGGTGGAGGTTTGGATACCGATGCGGCTGGATCCATCGAACTTCCTGGAGTACTGGGCGGGCGAGTTTGTACCATTGCTTGCGCGACTTCGCCCGGGTGCCACATTCGAGCAAGCACAACGCGAGCTTCGGAGCCTGGTGCCGCGGTTCCGCCAAACATTTCCTTATCCGATGGCCCGCGATTGGAATGCAGATTCCACCGTGATTCCTCTGCAAGAAGATCTAGTGGGCGACATCCGCAGCAAACTGATCATTCTGCTGACGTCCGTCGCGATCCTATTGCTCATTGGATGCGCAAATGTCGCGAGCCTGCTGCTATCGCGCGCCACGACGCGCCGCAAAGAAATAGCTCTGCGAGCGGCCTTGGGCGCCGGCCGGCTGCGCATCATTCGTCAGTTGCTAACTGAGAGCGTGGGACTGGCGCTTCTCGGTGCGCTGATGGGAACGGGTCTGGGGATGAGCGCGCTGTCAATCTTCAAATCTCTGTTGCCCCGATCCACACCCGGGTTGACCGAGGCTGCGATCGATTGGCACGTTGTTGCTGCCGTGAGCGCCCTCGCCGTCGTAACCGGTTTGGCCTTTGGGTTGGCACCAGCTCTCAGCGCTTCAGAGATCGACCTTACGGAAACCATTAAGAGTGGAACCCAGCGATCGACGGCCAGTTTCTGGATCCGGTTTCGCAGCATTCTCATCGCCGGCGAAGTCGCGCTGGCGCTCGTTCTGGTGGTAAGCGCAGGTCTTCTGCTGAAGAGCTTATATGGATTGTCCAATGTCAATCCGGGATTCGATCCGGCACACATTCTGACGGTCGCACTGAGCCCCGACCAGGCTTCATGCGCGCAGCGGCCGGCGTGCATTGCGCTCTATGACCGCCTCGTTCAACGAGCGGCAACGATTCCCGGTGTAACAGCCACGGCGGTCTCTAACTCAGTCCCGCTGGATGGAGAGCTTCCCACGATCCCTGTCGATGTGGAAGGACATCCAAAGACGGTTGATCATCCCGCACCGATGCTCTGGTTCGGAGCCGTGAGCCCCGGTTACTTGGGCATGATGAATATTCCGCTACTGGCGGGCCGTTCCTTTACGCAGGGGGATGGCGCTAATTCGGCAGGCGTCGTGCTGATTTCCGCTTCGACGGCAAGGCACTTCTGGCCGCGAGAAAACGCTATCGGAAAGCACATTATGCCATCTGGAAACCAATGGAGAACGGTGATCGGAGTCGTAGGCGATGTGCGCCAATACAGTCTGAGTAAGGGCCTCCCGGGTTGGGTTCAGGGCGCGATATACATGCCGTATTCGCAATCGTTAAGAGAGGACGGACAGATTCCCGCTTCAATGATCCTATTGGCTAAGACCAAGCTCGACAATGCCCGAATCAGAGAGGAGATCCGGCAACTCGCGAAAGATGAGGCGCCGAACGTTCCTGTCGATCGAGTGCGGCCGCTTGAAGATATTGTGGCTGGCTCGATCTCAGATTTCCGCTCCACTATGCAAGTTTTCGTTAGCTTTGCTGCTGCGGCGACCTTGCTGGCGGCAATCGGTATTTATGGCCTCATGTCGTACTGGGTCAGCCAGAGGACCTATGAGATTGGTCTGCGCGTTGCCATTGGAGCCACACGGCGAAGGGTCGTTTCGATGATCTTGAGCCAAGGCTTAAGAATCTCGATGTACGGAGTTGCGGCCGGCATTCTCACGGCGCTTCTACTGACGAGGTTCTTGCGCAGCCTACTCTACGGAGTGGCAGCGACCGACGTCTTTACTTTTGGAGCAGTGACGATATTGGTTTTGCTGGTTGCAGTGGTAGCAACAGCCGTCCCTGCCTGGCGAGCAAGCCGAATTGATCCCGCCAAATCGTTACGGGCGGAGTAAGCCGGTCGTCATAGAGTAGTATCGTTTGGAAATGCGACCGCGTTTTACTTTGCCCGTTAGTGGTCTTCTGCTGATTACTTTTTGCGTCCTTTGCGGCGCTCAATCGGAGAGCTCACACGCTCAACGTCCGCCGATTCTCGGCGTCGCGCATATCGGGTTAGAAACGAACGACCTAGCCGCGGCGCGTGAATTTTACGGCCACGGCTTGGGATTCGACGAGGCGTTCAGTCTGGATAAACCCTCGGGCGGGCTGATGCTGATTTACTTCAAAGTCAACGATCATCAGTACATCGAAATTTTTCCCGATCTAAAGAGCGAGACGCAAGACCGGCTCTCGCATATCGCCTTCGAGACAACCGACGCGCGCCGCCTTCGGGATTACCTCGCCAGCCGCGGCGTGAAAGTGCCCGAAACTTTGAAGCCGGGCTTGGACGGAAATCTCAGCATGATGGTGAAAGATCCAGACGGGCACAATGTCGAGTTTGTGCAGTACATGCCAGGCTCGCTACATAGTCGGAATTTCGGCAAGTTTCTTCCCAACACGCGCGTCTCGGATCACATGATCCACGTTGGCGTGACAGTGCGGGACCGCGACGCGGCGGATCGTTTCTACAAAGATGTTCTCGGGTTCACGGTAATGTGGCATGGCGGCATGACCGACGATAAAACGGATTGGGTCGACATGCGTGTGCCGGATGGGACCGACTGGCTCGAATACATGATGGTCACCGGCGAGCTGACACCGAAGCATTTGGGAGTACTGCATCACCTCGCGCTGGGCGTGAACAACATTCAGGAGGGATACAAGACGGTTCTGGCGCATGGGATGAAGCCGCCGGAACCGCCGAAGATCGGGCGCGATGGCAAGTGGCAGCTCAACCTCTACGACCCGAACTACACACGCACGGAATTGATGGAGTTTAAACCGGTGCAGACGCCGTGCTGCTCTCCGATGTTCACTAAGCAATGACTCAGAAGAGCATCATTTGAGCTCCTGGGGGTTTGGGTAAACTCGCGCGCTCCATATCGCGCGTAGGAATTCCGATTCTACTGCGAATGTCGTTCACGAGGTTGCGAATGCGCTCGGGATACGCACCCCTGAGATACGCCCCTTTCGCAAAGCTGGCGCGATAGCGGCCAAGATGTTGCGGGAATTTTTCTGCAACGAACGGGAAAAACACCCGCTGAGCCGCCGGTTGAAGAAACAGAACATTCGCGCCGAACTGATCCGCTCCGGCCTCTTTCGCCGCTTTCGCAACCGCTTCGAGATTCTGTTCGGAATCGGTGATCAGCGGCAGCACCGGGTTAGCGATGACTCCGACGCGCACTCCGGCGGCGGCCAATTCCGCGACGGCTTTCATGCGCAGATCAGGGCGAGGCGCAAATGGTTCGGTCATGCGGGCGAGATCGCGATCCATAGTCGTGACTGTGAGCGTTACTCGAAGTTCATTGGCCTCGGCCAGCTTGGTGAGCAGATCGCAGTCGCGGCTAACCAGATTCGATTTGCTGGTGATGAAGATGGACACGCCGCGAAGATGGAGCATGCTTTCGAGGACTTGGCGTGTGAGGAGGAATTTGCGTTCCGCAGGTTGATATGGATCCGTTGCCGTACCGATCCCAATAATCTGTTCCGGCTTGACGGCTCTCAATTCTTGGGCGAAGGCAGCCGGATTCCAATCCTTGGCATAGATCTCCGTTTCAAACATTCCGGGGTCGTGACGTTCGAGGTAATCATGTGTGGTTCGGGCGTAGCAGTATTTACAGCCGTATTCGCAGCCGCGGTACGGATTAATGGACCAATCGAACGGGACGCGGCGGGAATGACAGCGGTTGAGCCATTTACGGGTTGGGAGGGTGCGGTATTCGACTCTTTGCTTTTGGGCGAGAACGGTGCCTTCGGCTGCCAACCTTGCGATACCAACCAGCCGAACAAGCTGTTCCACGGGAGACGTCCTCTCCCGTTAGTTTCTCCTTTTATTCGCCCACAGTCAAGGGCGAATCTGGGTTTAAGAGGCTAGCAGTGAGATCACGCCTTTTTGGCGCAGTCCGTTGAGGGCCAAGCCATGCCGGCCGCGAACGCCAGTCTTCTCGAAGATGTGCTTTAAGTGGATCTTGACAGTTCCCGGGCGGATGCCGAGTTCCTGCGCGATTTCGCGGTTTTTGAACCCTTGCTCCACCAGTTCCATGACCTGGTGCTCTCTGGGGGTGAGATCGGTCCGCGTGTGTGCCTCGGCTGTGGGAGGAGAGTCGCGGAAGACCGAGTCCTGCATCCAGCTACGCCCTTGCGCGACGGATCGCAAACAGGCCAGTACAGTATCTGTATCCGCCGATTTTCGGATAATACCTTTGGCTCCCGCCTGCAGAAACCGGAGCGCCTCTGCTTCCGTGATTGACATACCCCAAACGACAACTGCGGGGACGGTGGCTCGCGCGGTGCCGTGTTCGGCGGGCAGTTGACTCAAGGCATCCAGAACGGTCTTCGCGCCGAGGCCCTTATCGATGATAAGAACGTCGGTTTTGTGCGCGGTCGAGCTAAGCATCCATTCCGCCGGAGAGGCGTGCAGAGAACCGAACTCCAGATCCTCGCTCGAATCAAGCAGATGACGTAAGCCATGAACGGTCAACGGCTGGGTCTCACAGATGGAGATGACCTTTTTAGTGTTTATCGGGACCAGATCCATAATCCGCTTCTCTCTCTTATCGGCGGCAGTTTCTCTCAACTGCAGTGCCAACCGGAAGAGAATACTCTCTAAGGTGATTCCGTTTTTCCGAGCGGGTAGTAGGAAGCGTCTGAGATTCGCCTATTCGAGCAGGTTGATGGTGCCGCGGCAAGTCGCGGCACCGCAGCGGCACGGCACTCGCTCCACTTTCTTGGCGAAGTGGTAATCGACGGTCAGCTCCTCGCCCGCCTGAATCTCGCGCCGGCTGATATAGAGGATATGGCCTTTGGTCACGCGCGATACCAGGTTGGGATCGCAGGAATGATTGATGTACTCGGCGCCAGAACCGCCGACTGCGCCGTCCAGGGACCAATAATTATCCAGTGTGAACAGGTAAACCATTTGGCTCGATTCGGAGCGGCGCTTGGTTTCCCTGCGGCTGATACGTTCCCCGGTGTACTCAATCACTTTCCGGTGTGCCGGGATGAACTCTGCCGTGTACACACCCCAGCGATGAATCTTGGAATGCGCAAGCCGCATAGCGAAACAGGCGTAGCGGGGATCGATGCGGGGGTTTGTGCTGTGTGCCACCTTTCCATTGAGAGGTTGGCGGGTCGCCATGCTCGTCAGATTAGCCGATGTTCGCCGTGTGCGCTAGCGGTTCTAGTGAATCTTATTGAACTTTTTGCTGGAGTACCGATACCAGCTCCTGAACGGCATCCGCGCTCTTCTGGAGGGCGGCTCGTTCGGTATCGTCGAGCTTAACTTCGTAGACCTGCTCGATGCCATTCTTGCCGAGCTTCACCGGCACGCCCACGAACAGATCACGGATTCCGTACTCTCCGTTCAGACAGACGGCGCAGGGCAAGACCTTTTTCTTGTCTTTGAGGATGGATTCCACCATCTCGGTTGCTGAGGCGGCGGGAGCATAATAGGCGCTGCCAGTTTTGAGATACTTCACTATCTCGGCGCCACCATCTCGGGTGCGCTGCACAAGGCGGTCGATTGTTTGCTGGTCCATCAATTCGGAAATCGGAATTCCACTGACATTCGTGAAGCGGACCAGCGGGACCATGGTGTCGCCGTGGCCTCCCAATACCATCGCGGTGACGTTCTCGAAAGAAACCTTCAGTTCTTCGGCGATGAAGGTGCGGAAGCGGGCGGTATCGAGCACGCCGGCCATGCCGATAACGCGCTCACGCGGGAAGCCGGAAACTTTGAGGGCCGCCCAGGACATCGCATCGAGCGGATTCGTGACCAGGACTAATATGGCTTTGGGGGAGCGTTTAACGGCCTGCTCAGTGGCGCTCTTCACGACCTCGTAATTCGCCAAAAGGAGATCGTCGCGGCTC